>JAIEEY010000309.1 GCA_029067205.1 Lachnospiraceae bacterium | reverse complement strand
TTTGCAGACCTTGACAAGTTGACTGCATGATCACCGAGCCGCTCGAAATCACTGATCGTATGTAAAAATATCGACACCTGCTTAGACTGGTTTTCTGTCATGTCGCGCCCGGTCAGCTGCATGAGATAAGTGCCCAGCTTGTCCTCATACTTGTCAATCAGATTTTCCTTTTCCTGCACTTTATTGTAGCGCTCTTCCGAATAATTATCAATGAGTCCCATGGCACGCATAATATTTTTCCTTGCCTTCTTTGCCATACCGTTCATTGCCGTGTGGCTCTGACCGATCGCAAGCGCTGGATATTTGAGAAACCGCTCTTCGAGCAAATCGAAATCCGCCTGCTCCTCCCTGTCCTCCTGAGTGTCTTTCACAAGTGTGAACACAAGCTTCTCGATCCACTTGATAAATGGAAACAGAATCATCACTGTTGCCAGGCGGAATACCGTATTCAGGATCGCAATCGCGATCGGGCTCATCGTCCTGTCCATGAAATCAAACCGGACAATGGCATTGACTGAGTAGAAAATCACTGCCCAGAATACCATACCAAACAAGTCATTCATCAGATAGATGAGCGCTGTCCTCTTGCCGTTTTTGTTGGTTCCGATTGAGGACAACAGAACCGGACAGGCTGCGCCGACTCCGATACCAAGCGTGATCGGAAACGCAGATGCAAAAGTGATTGCCCCCGTCACGGAAAGCGCCTGCAGAATACCGATTGACGCGGATGCGCTCTGCAGAACCGCCGTAAACGCGATACCGACCAAAATACCCATAAACGGATTGGAGAACATGGTCAGCATATTAACAAAATGCGGATTTTCTTTCAGCGGAGATACCGCACCGCTCATGCTCTGCATACCAAACATCAGTATTGAAAATCCAAGCATGATGTCACCGATATTTTTGTAGGTACTCTTCTTGGAAACCATCTTGAATAAAATACCAATAATAGAAACTACCGCTGAAATCGTGGTTGTGGACAAAAGCTGCGCAATGCCGTTGGAACCCTCTATATAGGACAGACAGAGTATCCAGCCGGTAATACTTGTACCGATATTGGCTCCCATAATGATACCGATTGCCTGTGCCACCTTCATCATGCCTGAATTGACGAAACCGACCACCATGACTGTCGTTGCCGATGACGACTGTATGATTGCCGTGACTGCTGTTCCCAAAAGCACACCCTTAATCGGTGTACTGGTTAGTTTGTACAATATCAGCTCCAGTTTTTCACCCGCCGCCTTTTTCAGTCCATCCCCCATCAGGGACATGCCAAACAGGAAAAGTGCCACTCCGCTAAGTAACGATAAGATCGATGTTATTCCCATGTCAATATTATTCCTTCGCAGCAGTTCCATCTCAGAACAGCTGCATTCCTTCTCTTTCTAAGTTTGTTGTTATTCTTTTATCTTATCTAATTCAGTAATGTTGATACCCGAAGCTGTTAAGATGACTTTTAACTCAATATAGCGATCTTTGATCTCTTTGTATGCTGCTGACTCTTTATCCTGAATCAAAAGCAAATATTTCTGTACTCTCGAAAATTCTTCCACCGATATTTTCAACATTTCTTTTTCTGACATACCATCGCCTACTTTCTTTAATAATTCATAACCCATACTGATTGTTCCGGGACATACAGACGACAGGAATGATTTCCAAAAACACTCTAGCTTAATCATAGCAGATTCTATAAAAAGTGTAAAGAATTAATCACATCTGCCCGTCAAGATAGTTGACAAACTGCTGTGCGGTTCGTCCTGAGATTCCTCCATGGCTCAGCTCCCACTTGTTCGCCTCTGCCTTCAATTCCTCGTCTGACATCTGGATCCCCTGTCTGTGCGCAAGCTCCAGCACAATATTAAAATATTCCTTCTGCGAAGGCTTAGAGTAATTGATCGTAACTCCAAAACGGTTTACCAGCGAAAGCTTCTCCTCCATCGTGTCAGAGCGGTGTATGCCATTGTCAACCTCCACATCACTTCTGTCATTCCATGTCTCCTTGATTAAGTGCCTGCGGTTAGAAGTGGCATAAATCAATATATTATCTGGCTTCGTCTCCACGCCGCCTTCGATCACTGCCTTGAGGAACTTATACTCGATCTCAAATTCCTCAAAGGACAAATCGTCCATATAGATCACAAACTTATAATTCCGATTCTTAATCTGCGTGATCACATTAGACAGATCTTTGAACTGATGTTTATAGATCTCGATCATGCGAAGCCCCTGCGGATAAAAGGCATTCACGATCGCCTTGATACTGGTGGACTTTCCCGTCCCGCTGTCACCAAACAACAGTACGTTGTTCGCTTTTCTGCCCTCCACAAACGCCCTTGTGTTGTCGACGAGCTTCTTTTTCTGTATCTCATATCCGATCAGGTCGTCCAGCATCACCTTATCCATGTTGTTGATCGGCAGAAACACAATCTCCCCCTCAGCCTCAGCCTTATCCTTAATACGAAATGCCTTGTTCAAGCCAAACATTCCCACACCAAAATCTTTGTAAAATGCCGTCACACAGTCAAAAAATTCATTTTCGTCTGACGCCTTTTCGAGCTGTGCACTCAGGGCAATGATTTTTTCACTGACGTTTTTGTTGTACATCAATTCCTTCTTACCAATTGCCTTATAATCCGAAAGATGCGAAAAACAGTCTATGCCAAGCTCTTTTTCAATCTCCGAAAAATCAAAATCAAACAGATTTTTGAATACCCTGAAATCATTCTTTGCGAAATGATTGACACTTCCGTCATTGGCTCCTACCTTTTCACAGGTAATACTAAATGGATTTTCATTTGCAACCAGATAAAAGGTGAGGTAATTGTGCCAGAGATTATAGTTAAAACCATAATCCGTAGCGACGATCAAAAGCCTTTTCAGCTGTGTATAGATATCCTTGATCAGTGCTGGTTTTGAGCTTGCCTTCTCGTCAAACCGGCGGAATATCTCCCCAAACTGGTACAGGATACAGTCCTCGTCCATATCACCATACATGATTAATTTTGCAATCTCACGATACATTTTTATACCCCCCTGCGTGCTCCGGCACGCATACCAATCAATAGTTTAAAGTGACTTTTATACATCATGCCGAAACAATTTTGTGGCATCTTCCAAGGACACGCCATCCTCCCACGTTCCACAATATCGCAGATACTCTGACTCTGTGTTCAGAAAATCAGCAGCATTCTGCGGCAGTACGATTGGTTCTATCTTGTTATCTTTATAGCTGAAGACATAGATCACCTTTCTGCAATTCAAAAACACCCAGTCAAAATGCTGTGCACAATCCTTCTGTTTTTCATCCATATATTCAAACAGATGCTCCACATCAATATCGTTTTCGTCCCTCGGGTGCAGAAAGAGATAAAGTCCATTATGTTGTCTCTGCTGATAGCTCGTGTTCAACTTTTCAAGTTTCTTATCAAACCTGTACTTTGCTTTGTACAGATAGTCCTCATGTTCGATATCATCGGGCAGAACTGCCCAAAACCTGCCATTGTAAAAATTCAGCCGTTCTCCATAGCGCTCCAGCGCAGAAGGCGGCAGTTCTTCCATCAGACATCCCAGATACTGCTCGATAAAATTTTTAGTCTGCCCATCATCAGGCAGAAGCGCCTGACTGACCTCCAGCCCCATATCCATCGTTTCATTGATCCAATCCGGCGACTCACTTTTTATAAAGGACGGCTTGTATTCTCGCCAGAGATATTTTAAGGAAACCACTGCGTATATCTCATTTAGCAGCTTCTCATATATCATAATTGCCTATTTCCCCCTGTCTGTTACCGTTTTTATTCCTCACTCCGCAAAAGATCATTGATCACTTCACCCGCTATGATCAGCCCTGCCACTGACGGCACGAAAGCATTGCTTCCGGGAATGCTTCTTTTTTTACTTGTATCATTTTGGTCAGTTATTTCCAAAGATTCCGCATCACCGTGTGGAACAATGGGAACCTCCTCTGAGTAAACCACTTTCAATTTCTTAATTCCTCTGTTTTTCAGCTCGCGGCGCATCACTTTTGCCAGCGGACATACACTTGTCTTATAAATATCTGCTACCTTGAAAGCTGCGGGATTCATCTTGTTTCCTGCTCCCATACAGCTGATGATCGGCGTGTGTGTCCTGTCCGCCTGCATGACAAGCTGGACTTTTCCAGTCACTGTATCAATCGCATCCACCACATAATCATATGCATAGAAATTGAACTCTGCTGCCGTTTCCGGCACAAAAAAAGTTTTATATGTATTGACAACCACTTCCGGATTGATATCCAGAACACGTTTTTTTGCCGCCTCCACTTTATACTCGCCAATCGTGCTGTGTGTCGCGATAATCTGACGGTTCAGGTTCGTGAGACATACTTTGTCATTGTCGATCAGATCCAGCGTCCCGATACCGCTCCGCGCAAGCGCTTCCACAACGTAACCTCCCACACCGCCGATTCCGAACACGGCAACGCGCGAATTTTTCAGTTTTTCAATGCCCTCAGCCCCCACCAGAAGTTCTGTTCTTGAAAATTGATCCATTCTCGTTATCTCCTATATTGTAAATGTCCGCAAAACACAAAACATGCGTTTTCCCAAATATTAAGAAACTCTTAGGTGGCGTCTTTTGCCGCCTTAGCATTTCTTAATGTTTTATTCATGCTTCCAGTACGATATCCATATAGGTCAAATGTCACATAACTGAAACCATACTCGCTAAACTTCCTTGTGATTTCAGTCCTGATATCCTCCCTCATGATACAGTCAAAGTCTGCCACAGGCACTTCGATCCTAGCAAGTGTGCCATGGATTCGGACTCGCATCTGTCTAAATCCCTTGTCCATCAAAAGCTGCTCTGCCATTTCCACCATATGAAGCTTTTCCTCCGTGATTGTCTCACCGTAGACAAATCGCGATGCAAGGCAGGCATATGATGGCTTTTCCCATGTCGATAGACCATATCTTTTGGACAGGTCTCTAATCTCTTGTTTATAAAGCTTCGCCTCCCTGAGCGGACTTTTGATACCAAGCTCTGCAATCGCCTGTAAACCGGGACGATAATCGCACAAATCGTCCATATTCGAACCTTCTATCACATATTGGAATCCATGCTCCTGCGCAATTTTTTCTATCCCCTTGAAAAGTTCCTTCTTGCACAGATAGCAGCGGTTGGGGGGATTATCAGAAAAACCCTCGATCGCAAGCTCGTCCGCCTTATAGACATATTGTGCAATGTTTTCCTCTTTACAAAATGCATCTGCCTCCGCAGATTCTCTGTCTGGAAATACACATGATTTTGCGGTAATCGCAGCCACATTCTCTCCAAGCACTTCATGTGCCACCTTTAATAAAAAGGTAGAGTCCACCCCGCTTGAAAACGCCACTGCTACGCTGCCAAGCTCCCGGAGATACACCTTTAACTGCTCAAGCTTCTCATCGACTGTCTTCTCCTGTTCAACCTGTATCATGCGATTCCCCTCGGTATTCGAATCACATTTCATTCCTGTCTGTACTCCATTTTGTAATACTTTGTCTTGTGACATCTCCTTCTGCAATATGCTTTCCTGCCGTGTCCCATCTTGTATTATATTATTATCTTTCAACTCATAATTATCCAGAAAATGATGCCGCACACCATCCTGCTTATATGCTATTATAGTACTCAGATTCACATTTTCAACACTTTTGAAAATATTATTTTCCACAAATGGATTGATTCGTCTCAGCTGTCGGATCAACTCTTTGGTTTCCCGGCGCTTTGAAGTATTTTCTAAATCTCCACGAAATGTGCTGTTCTCCGTAAATCTACATGCGCACTGCAGAAAATGCAGATTGTTGTAATCCCGCCACGCCTTGATGTGCTCCTCCCGTATCAGATACATCGGGCGGATCAGTTCCATTCCTTCAAAATTAGTACTGTGAAGCTTTGGCATCATCGTCTGCACCTGCGCCCCATACAGCATTCCCATCAGGATCGTCTCAATAACGTCATCGAAATGATGCCCCAGCGCAATCTTATTGCAGCCAAGCTCCTTCGCCTTGCTGTACAGATAGCCGCGCCGCATTCTGGCGCACAGATAACAAGGTGAATTTTCTATATGAAATACCGATTCAAAAATATCCGACTCAAAAATGGTCAGTGGAATGTTCAACCGCCTTGCATTGCTCTCGATCAACTGTCTGTTTTCCGTCTTATAACCAGGGTCCATAACCAGAAATCTCACATCAAAGTCAAACTTGTTGTGCCGCTTCAGCTCCTGAAAAAGCTTTGCCATCAGCATGGAATCCTTGCCGCCGGAAATGCAGACTGCAATCCTGTCCCCCTCCTGCACAAGGTCGTAATCCCGTATTGCCTTCGTGAATCTGCACCAGATATTTTTCCGGTACCGCTTTCGCAGATCCTGTTCTATCTCCAGATAATCCTTCTCATTTTCTGACATATGTGTCATATCTGTATTCTCACTCCTCATACTTTCGTTATAAGTTCAACGCCTTTTGTCATAGCAGCTGAAATTTCTTACAATAATTAACCAAAAATTCCTGATATTTTTGCAATAATGTCATGATCGCTTTATCTCCCTCTGATTCCAATATGTTCTTAGTATAATCTCTTTTCCCGGCGTATGCAAATCAAAATTGCATTTATAAATAAAAACCAACAGACCGCATCGTGATTCTAAATCACATACCGCCTGTTGGTTTGTCGCTGTTAAAATAATATGGAAAACATTAAATCAATTACTACTGCCGGAATTAGCAGCCGTCACTGCCGCACAGGACGCCATCACTGCGCACATCGCAGCATGCATTAACCTGATTTTCCGATTCAATCCAATTATTCCATACCCCTTCTGTGTTTGTAAGAAAGCATCAACTTCCCTGATCTCATCTGCAAGAACCCCTATATCAACAGGCATCACCGACAATGCTCCCAGAACCGCCAGCTCATACTGCCTGCCACATTTGAGTCCCACATTCTTCAAGGTCTGATACAGCACGCTGAATCGTTTGCACTTTGCATGTGACGCATCGTCTGAAAAGGCAAGCACCTGACTCAAATCACATCGTATCCATTATCGAGCGCAGCAGCATAATGTGATACTGCTCATCCTGTACGATTCTGTTTAATACGGCATTCACATACTCGTCCTTAATCATCCTGATCTGCATATTGTATTGTTCAATTGTCGCCATCTCCCTTTCCAGGTCTGCCTGCAGCATCTCATTGATTTTTTCAGGCAGCGTCAGGCATTGCGGTGACCACATCCACTGCTGCCCTCCCGACTGCATTGACGTATAACAGATCTTTCCGCCCAGCAGACTGATCAGCTCCGCCAATATTTGCATATGCGACATTTCCGCCATTGCCATTCCGAGAATAACTCTCCCCATTTGGCACCTCTGGCTGAACATACGACTCTCATTGTTGATGTACTGCATGACAGCAGACATCTCCGAGACCACCCCACTGTAGCTGACACTGATGAGATCCGCATAATTCTGATTCCTTTCCTGCACCTGTATTGGCGGATATGGCAATGCCATCACTGCCGGTTTGACACCAAACATATCACAGTTACTCATAATCGTTTTTGCACCATTTTCCATAAATTCACACCTTGATCTGCCATTATAACTCTCATTATCCAATATATTAAAAAGCAGCTGTATCAATGCATCTTTATGATATACTTATCTGAATTCACATCCCAAAATCAACCTGTCAAGATACCTGCGCAAACTGTCCCTCCATTTTTTCTTATAATTGACCATTTTCACATATACACTTTTTGTGTATAGTGTTATTCATATCATCAAGCAGGAGGAACTACGAAAGCAATGAAAAAAATAGCCCTGATCAATGACCTGTCCGGCTTCGGGAAATGTTCGCTGACCGCGGCAATCCCTGTCATATCCATCCTTGGAATACAGGCATGCCCTCTTCCGACCGCCGTTCTGTCGGCACAGACAGGATTCCCAAGCTACTACTGTGACGACTACACTGACAAGATGAATCACTTTATAGACGAATGGAAAAACATGCACGAATCCTTTGACGGCATTTATTCCGGGTATCTTGGCAGCGCTGCGCAGATGCACAATGTGCTGTATTTTCTAGAAAAATTTCACACACAAAATGTGCTCTATCTGGCAGATCCTGTCATGGGCGACAACGGGCGTCGGATCCGCATCTTTACACAAGAGCTTTTAGACTGCATGAAGGAGCTCGCAAAGCACGCTGGCGTTATTACACCAAATTTAACGGAGCTGTGTCTCCTTGCAGACATGGACTATGACATGCTGACCAGTCACGCCTCAGCTGCAGACTATCTCTCTTATATAGAGGACACAGCGCGCAGGCTCCTGCCAAAAGCCTACACCAATCAGACGATTGTCATAACAGGCATCGTTCGACAACTGCCAGAACAATCCTATGTGGGCAATCTTGCTGTCACATTGGACAACAGATATTATACAGAAACTCCTTATCGGGGCGAAAGTTTTTCCGGCACTGGAGACCTGTTTGCCTCTGTCATTATGGGCAGTCTGATCAACGGTCTGACAATCGAAGAGGCTATGAAAAAAGCCATCCGCTTCCTATGGCCTGCCATCGAGGAGGCATCGCGGGACAATGTACCCAAAAACCATGGTATTTATTTTGAAAAATACCTGCGTTTATTATTGGAATAAAATTTATATTTCAGGAGGAATTGATCTATGACAACAAGTACAATGCCCAGAACGGGCGCAAAAAGAGGCGCAAAATTAAAATACCTGACCATAACAGGGCTTATGGCAGCAATGATCACCATCATGACCGCATATATCTGCCATATTCCCACAGGGATAAACGGAGGATACATCCACTTTGGGGACTCCATCATCTACCTCGCCGCAGCACTGCTTCCCACTCCGTATGCACTGGCGGCAGCAGCGATCGGCGGCGGACTTGCGGATCTGCTGACAGCTCCCATGTGGGCGCCGGCCACCATTGTCATCAAGATGCTGATCACGATACCTTTTACCAACAAATCAGCAAAGATCGTCACACCGCGCAATGTGACCGCATCCGTGATCGCATATTTTATCTCAGGTTTCAGCTATTTTCTTGCCGAATATCTCCTTTTCGGCACGTGGACGGCGCTGGTCGCCTCCATGTCAGGCAGTCTGATCCAGTCCGGCGGCAGCGCTGTCTTCTTCATCATATTTGGTCTGGCGCTTGACAACATACACGCAAAGTCCAAGTTCATCAACGCTGCTTAATGGAGGTTGATTATGGCTGATATTTTATATACTTACAAAAACCAGGTGTATGCCAACATCACAAACCGCTGTGACTGCAGCTGCACCTTCTGCGTCCGCTCGTTAAAGGACTCTGTCGGCGATTCTGAAACCTTGTGGCACAAGACGGAACCAACACTCGAAGAAATCTTAGCATCAATCGACGCTTTTGACTTTACTGGATATGATGAACTTGTGTTCTGCGGCTACGGGGAACCCACCTGCGCACTTGACAATCTATTGGCAAGCGCTGCCTATGTAAAAGAAAAATATCACATCTCCATCCGCCTGAACACAAACGGGCTGGGGAATTTATATCACAAAAGAAATATCATTCCAGAGCTTGCCCAGGTAATCGACAGTGTGTCCATCAGTCTCAATGCACCTACAGCGGAAAAATACCAGGCGGTCACAAGACCGCAGTTCGAGAATGCCTACCCTGCACTGCTGGAATTCGCGTCCCTCGCCAACGCGTCATTTAAGCATACGCAGTTCTCGATCGTGGATATCCTTCCCGCAGACGAGATTTCCGCATGCCAGAAAATTGCTGACGAGAGAGGAATTTACCTGAAAATCAGAAAATATAGTTAAATACTATTCTCAATACGTTTTGCTGCAAGGCTCAGTACTATTCTAAAATAGTTATTTATTTTTGCACCACAGATAACTATATGCCTGTGTCCTTGCAGCAAAACGCTCTGTCTTTAACAGTTCACGCAGCTCCGCTTTCGTATACCACCCTGGTTCGATCTCCTCCACAGCAGAGGTACTTGGTTGGAACGTTCCTCTTGCCTTTCCTACCACGCACACATTGATCTCATTGCTAAAGCCAACCGCACTGTAGCTTGGTCCTATGAAATCATCAATCTCGTACAATTCAAGCCCCGTCTCCTCCCACAGCTCACGCTTTGCACTCTCTATGGGTTCTTCGCCTTCATCGATCAGCCCTGCTGGAAAATTGTAAACCCAGTCGCCGACTGCCATACGAAACTCCTTGTTGATCAGCAGCTTCTCACCACTCTCGTCTGTTGCAATAATGACAACCGAATCAGGTTTGCTGCCATTCAATGCCTCGATCGAATCCAGCATTTTATTGCGGCTGATAATCTCATAAATTTTTTCCTTCTGGTCCACAGTCTCGTAAGCAACATCGTAGCGTGTGATGAATTTACCTTCTTCTCTCTTCTTGATACTCTTAAATTTCATTTGATTCCTGCTCCTTTTCAATATTAATGAATCTTTGCCAAATCCTTTGATAAAATCCAATTTTTTATTTATTATTTACTTGTTTTATGATAAACTAGATTTGATATTATTGTCAAATTCCTTTTTGATTACAATTTGACAATAATTTTGCCAACGTTACTGTTCACACCCCTACTGTGTTTTGCATATTTATACGTTTTTTCGGTGTGAACAGCAACATTTATGCACA
>JAIEEY010000308.1 GCA_029067205.1 Lachnospiraceae bacterium | reverse complement strand
GGAACCGACAGCCAGCATACAGAAAAGTATGCCTGTTGGTCGTTGGCAAAGAAATTTGAGTACATATCCTGCAGAATGGATGCCAGGGATCACAGAATCTCCTGTGCAGGATAGAAACACACATATAAATGAAAAAACAGAAAAATGTCGGAGTATGGATGCGGTCATGCTTTTTCTTTTGGGAAAAGACAGAAAAACAGAACACAATATACACTTTTGCATGCCGTTAGAGCCAGTATTTACAAGGGATTGCGGGAGTGAGGTACATTTTACAGACGAGCCGACAGGGGCACCTGATTCCAAAGCAACAGCAGGATTACTGAAAGTATTCCGAGAGATCAACAGTGATGGGCAGACGATATTGATGGTGACGCACAGCACTGATGCAACAGGTCATACAGATCGGATTCTGTTTATAAAGGACGGAGAAGTTTTCCATCAGTTGTACCGCGGAAATCTGACAAATGAGCAGCTTTATGTAAAAATATCGGACACACTGACAATAACTCATACAGAAAGCAAACCAAATCTAAGGAGTGTGATTACTATGAATCATCTATATGGTGCTTGTGATCATATCGACGACGGTATGTCTGTATGCGGGTGTGGAGGATTCTCTGCAAAATACATTTACGGAGGAAGTCACGGCAACTATTTATTTTGACAGTGTTCCCGATGATGCGGACAGGGAATGCCTGTTGCAACAGTTTACCACTGTGGCGGAAACCCAGAATAGAAAAGTGGCAGAAGTGTCAGAATATGTCAATGCTGTGTTTGTGACGCACAATGTAGGAAATGAGATAGAGCTCTTTGACAATAGCGTTGAATCTTATGATGGCATTTCCAATGCTAAAGCTTATGATGCTGGTATTTGGGCTTGCCAACACATCGCTGTTTGTGTCATGCCTTGCGATCACAGCAGCAGTGTTCGCGGTTATTTACTTTATTGTGTTTAAGCTCACATTGAGAAGCTATTATAAGATTGTGTGTTGAACATTGTGTATAGTAAATAAAAAATCCTCTTGACAACAGCAGAAAGGAAAGGTATAGTTGAAATACTTACTGAATTATAAAGTTCAATCTTCAAAGTAAGTCACTTCCTGTGTGGGAGTGTGGATTGAAATAGTACAAAACGCTAGGGGTGCACATCGCTGAGACTTTACCCTCATTACTTGAACCGGATAATACCGGCGTAAGGAAGCAGTATGAGAACATGGATACTTTGGACTTTTTCAGGGGCTGTAATTTATGGCTTACAAAAGCCCGGCTGAAATAAGCCATGTAAAAAAGTATTTTACGATGCTGACCTCCTCGCGAAAACGAAGGAGGATTTTTTATGTTGTACAATGTAGTAGTAAATGGGGACGAGACAACCTACGTCCCGACGGCACTTGGTAACGCGTTACTTGCGGCGGTGATTGTGACATTGCTCGTGGTTGCAATTGTTTTTGCAAGGGTTCATACTAAAAAGCTGACTGAAAAGCCAAATCCTGCCGCAAATGACGCCAAAAGCGGTAAGCTAACCATAAAACAGCTGGGTTTCTGTGCAATGGCAATTGCGCTCGGCACAGTTCTGTCGTATATCAAGCTGTTTCATTTTCCGTGGGGAGGTTCGATCACTCTGTTGTCAATGCTGGTAATCTGTCTGCCCGGATATTTTTTCGGACTGGGCGCAGGGCTGATGACAGGGCTTGCATATGGGGTGATGCAGCTTTTGATTGACCCATATGTATTGTCCCCACTGCAGCTTGTTGTGGACTACTTTCTTGCATTTGGTGCACTCGGGTTATCTGGTCTTTTTTCAAACGCGAAAAATGGTCTGATCAAGGGATACATAGCTGCCGTTCTGGGGCGTTATGTGTTTGCGGTGATTTCAGGCTGGATCTTCTTTGGTGCTTATGCGTGGGAGGGCTGGGCTCCGCTTCCGTATTCGCTGGTTTATAATGGCATATATATCTTTGCGGAGGCAGCTATAAGCATTGTTGTCATTGTCATGCCGCCGGTGAAATCGGCAGTTGGCAGGACAAGGAAATTGGCGTTGGAGTAAGGAAGTGCAGGTTCTTATGACCTGCATTTTTACTGTACACACGCCAATGCAGAAAAAATCTGCCACTAAAGTGGTGCATGAGTGGGGGAAGAAACCTTCCCTGCTCGATTGGAACATTAATTGTCGGATATTTTGGTTTTATTTTATAAAAATATAGAGATTTGTAGTGCATTATGTTAAAATGAAAATATATTACTAATTCCAATAATTGAATGATTAAAAAAAGGAGGCTGGTAGTTGATGAACATTAGGGAATACAAATTTCCGGTATATAGTGGTTTGGAATCACAATATGAACATATTATATATAATTATTTAGATGAAACGCTTGGTAAATTTGGATATTCAATAAAGATTAAGAAAACGGATTTTTATAATGTTGATAATGCATTAAGTAAGACGAAAGGCGTGCCATTGGCGTGCGATGCTTATATATTTGCCAATAACGCAGATTATGAAGTGGAGAGAAGTCTTGTTTGTCTGTTCGAACTAGAGAGTACGGGGGGGCTAAATAAAGGGATTATCCAGACAAAGGAATATTGTGAGATTTTGAGCCGTAAGTATAAATCCGGAGAATATTGTTCTGCGAATAAAGGTGTATATGCTGTTGTATTTGATGGAGTACAGATTATTGCTTATTATTACAACTTTGAGAATGATTTGCTCACAGATGTTATAGGAGAATATGATACTAAAAAGGGGATTGAAATGGATGATTCTGTTAAGAATTGTTTTTTTGATATCTTTCCAGAAATAAGAAATGTAAATAAGAGAGAAGAAATAGAGGAGGCTAAATTAATAAAGTCCATAAAAAATGATTTGAGGGCAAGCAATGACCTTTTGGCAAATAAATCTGCTTTGATGACGATTTTAGCAGCCGTTTATGGAGAGACAAAGCAGGATTCTTTTGTCGATGCATTGAATATGCTGAAAGTAACTACAGATGTCGAGGCACATGAAATTTATAATAGATGGAATACATTTAAGAAGAAGATTGATTATGGTAAGAACAGAGATGTTGTTGATAATAAATTATATGGACAGGCAAAAAAGCTGTGGGTTATGTCGCAAGCGAAGAAGATGGATTTATATGGATTTATATATGAAGAATTAGTTGAAAATCAGAAAAAGCAGGAGGATGGGGAGTTTTATACATCTAGGCATTTGATTAGACCACTTATTTCTTCTATATTCACAAAATATTTAAAAAGGCAGTGGAAGCTATCGGCAGAGAATTTTGTCGATGTTATTAAAACGAAAAAGATTTTGGATCCTTTCTGTGGCTCTGGGGGGTTTTTGTATGAAATCCTAAGGTTATTTAAACAGGAATATGACTTAAAAAACACGCAGCTAAACAAAGTTGCCAAAGAAGCAGTATATGGGTTTGACAAGAATGATATAATGGCGTCTTATCTCAATTTGTATTTGATAGGTGATGGGCGGACAAATCTGTTTCAAGTGCAGTCCAGTATAAATTGGCAGAATGTTTGGAAGTATGAAATTAGAGATGATAGGGCAATATTGTTAAAAAGGAGAGTAGGTGAAGAGGAATATAATTATAAACAGAGAATGCGAAAAATTATAGAATTACATAAAGAAACATTCATGTGTTTTCTGCATCAAATGATTGATGTAGAAAAGATAAAAACTGAATTTCATATAAATTTGCCGCATGTCAATACGATAGAAGAGTTTATTGAATACCATCCGGACGCTCAAGCAGATTCTAATAATTTCGCTTTTTGGGATTGGTTATTAGATGAAGCGGGTTTTTTATCAGATAGTACCATTTTAAGATATATGTATAATATATTTTTATTATATGCAACTAACAAAGACAATGTTCCAGATTATATAATGTT
>JAIEEY010000307.1 GCA_029067205.1 Lachnospiraceae bacterium | reverse complement strand
GTAACTGATTTTTGAGTGGTGCTATCGGAGAAAAAGACAAGCAATATTAAAAGTTATTTTTGAACAGTTCCTTAGCATTTGGCAGAAGAAAAGAGAGAAGGCGGCAGGACATGGCGGCTAGGGTATATGGGAGCGAGATCCGTACTATTGTATTAGAAGGTATGGAAATCAGATATGAGCTCACAAGAAAGGCTGTGAAAAATGTCAATTTGCGGATTGACGCTGCAGGAAATGTAAAGGTTTCAGCTTCCCGGCGTGTTCCGGTCAATTATATAGAAGGATTCATGCGCCAGAAGCAGGCACTGATCGTTACAGCAGTCAAGCGGGCGGAGGAGAACAGCCGCAGGCGGCAGGAAAAGGAACCACAGACAGAGAGGCAGTATGTGGACGGAGAGCAGTTGACGCTCTTGGGAAACAAACATGAGGTTAAGATTGTAAAGAGTGGACTAGAACGCATAGACCTTGATGACAGATTCATATATTTCTGGGTGAAGAAACCAGAGAATATACGCCATAAAGAACTGTTGTACGAAAAATGGCTGAAGGAGTATCAGCGCGGCGTGTACGAGGAGATCTGTCATCAGGTGCACAAACAGTTTCAGCAGTTCAGAGTGGATTATCCTGTGATCAAGATACGGCGTATGACTTCAAGGTGGGGTTCCTGTCAGCCATACAAAGGGGTTGTCACATTGAACAGCAGGCTGATCGAGACACCGCTTTGCTGTATTGAGTATGTGGTGATGCATGAGTTTTGCCACTTTATACATCCCGACCACTCTAAGGCATTTCATGCTCTTATGACAAGGCTGATGCCAGACTGGAAGCAGCGCAGGCAGCTGCTCAATTCCATATCAGAGTGGAATTAAAGGGAATATTAGGAGTATCGGTAATGAAGAAACAGACAACAGATTTGTCAGCGTATGAACATGTAACGCATACCTTTGGTCCAGTTTATGACAAAAATTCAAAAATTTTGATCTTGGGTTCCATGCCGTCCGTAAAGTCGCGGGAGCAGCAGTTTTACTACGGACATCTGCAGAATCGTTTTTGGAAAGTGATTTCCGCGGTATTTGGGGAAACAGAGCCAGATACGATGGCGGAAAAGAAAGATTTTTTGCTGCGAAATAATGTCGCATTGTGGGACGTGATCGCGTCCTGCGATATCATAGGATCATCGGACAGCAGTATAAAAAATGTCAAGGAAAACGATATGAATGTAATACTGTCTGTTGCAGATATCCAGACAATATTTCTAAATGGCGGGAAAGCGCATGAGCTTTTTATGAAATACTGTGGAAAGTATGTTCACGAAGACAAGCCCGCGCTTGTGAAATTGCCTTCCACAAGTCCCGCTAACGCAGCGTGGACGCTCGAAGGGCTGACAAATGCATGGAGAGATGCAATTTCAATATTGGGAGAAGGAGTATCAGTGCAGAATGGGGTATGAAGCAGAGGCAATCATTAGGTTTGATGAGTATTGTCAGGAAAAAAGGAAGATGATAGCAGAAATAGCGGATGAAGAGCAAAAAGCGCGCCAAGAGAAAGTACTTGTGGCGAGATCGCTGTTACATCACGAGTCAGAGCAGATGATTGCTATCTATGCAAAATACACGACGATTCTGGAAGAAAAGGGAGAGGAAGATGCAGGGCAGTTTTGGGGCATGCAGGAGGCAATGGTGGATATGATCTGTGCCGGACTCGAGGATACCTCGTTTAATAAGTGGAAGGCAAATCTGACCGACGCAGTATGCCAGGTGCAGGAGACCGAGCAGATCAAGCGGCTGCCGCGCTTTTCCAAGGCATGTGGAAAGGTGCAGGACAGCCTCGATATTGATTTTTCGGATATTGAGGAAGAACTCAAGGTGATTTTTGAGCCGGAATGCATCTATAATTCATTGGTGCTGCTCGTCACAGCAGTCAAGAGCTACTGTGAATTTTTGGATAGAATCTGTGAACGGCAGAAGAAATAAGGAACTGCCACGAAAAGGGGTGTATACAGTGATGCAAGATGATCAGCAGAAAAAGTACCGCACGAAGAATAAGGATGCGATCATGACATATCTGGACATGCACAGGGAACATAGTTTCAGTGCCTATGATATCAACGCGTATATGCAGGAAAACGGCATACAGGTCAATCTGACGACGATCTATCGCAATCTGGACAAACTCACAGAGAGCGGTGTGATCATGAAATACAAGACGACAGAAGATGAATTCTGCCGTTATCAGTGTGCTAAGCCCCACGCACAGTGTCATGAGCATATTCACATGCAATGCAGGGCGTGCGGCAAGATCCTTCATCTGGAGTGTGATTTCATGGAGGAGATTGTGAGACACTTATATGAACATCACAAGTTCACGCTGGAGTGTTCAGGATCTGTGCTGATGGGCGTGTGCGCGGAGTGCCAGGCAAAAATGAAGGAATAGTGTTTTGACTAATAATAAAGGAGCGGATGATTATGGAAATGTGGGATATCTATGATGCGGATAAAAAGCGCACAGGGCGGACAATGAAAAAGAATGACTGGTGTCTCAAAGACGGAGAATATCATCTGACTGTGCTCGGCGTAGTGGCACATCGGGACGGCAGATTCCTGATCACCAAACGGGTTATGACGAAAGCGTGGGCTCCCGGCTGGTGGGAGATATCAGGCGGTGCGGCACAGGCAGGCGAAGATTCAGAGGAGGCTGTGCTGAGGGAAATCAGGGAAGAGACAGGACTTGATGTGTCTGATTGGGATGGCGGTTATCTGTTTAGTTATAAGAGGGAGAACCCAGGTGAAGGGGACAACTATTTTGTGGATATTTATCGTTTTACCGCGGATTTTGACGAGTCGGATATCCGTCTGCAGGAAGAAGAGACAGACGGATATATGCTCGCTTCCCTGGATGAGATCAGGGCGTTTGCTGGTCAGGGAATCTTCCTTCACTATGACAGCATAAAAAGAGCATTTGAGATGTAAGGCTATTCTTCAAGGGAGGCCGGTGTGGCGCCTGCGAGATAGCGGTTTAAGATCTCCTGGATGCGCCGCTGCACGGTCTGGGCAATTTCAATCGTGGTCATGTTCTTGTAATCGTCATAATAAAGCGGTTTCAGATAATATACAAAGGTCTTGATGGGTTTGAGAGTCCGCTCTTCAAAAACACGGTAGGAGTCGATTAGCACAACAGGCACAATCGGAACCTTTGACCATACGGCACTCTTGAAAGCACCCGGTTTGAACTCTGTAGTGGAATTGCCGTTGTGGTGGTAGCCGCCTTCCGGGAAAATGATAAATTTGCGCCCCTGCTTTGCCTCGTCAGCCATTTCGCGGATGATCTTGATGGACTGTCTCGCGTCAGTTCTGTCCATCCGCTTGCCGCGCACTAAGTTGATGAATTGTTTTACCAGGGGTGTGTTGGATTTGTCAATATCCATGACGACAGAGCAGGGCTTGTCATGGGTGAGCATGATGCCGAGCGCGTCATATTTTCCCTGATGATTGGGGCACATGATATAGCCGCCTTCCTCAGGCAGATTGTGGATGCCATAGCCTTCTGTCGTGATGCGGCCAGGTTTAACCATGCGTTTGATGCACAAGCGGTCGAGGGCATACATCTGTTCCTCGGAATATTTCTCTGGGTGACGGGATACATACTCCATCTGTGGAATCATATAAATGTGGTGCAAGTTTCTAAATATCACATGAAAAAATCTTGAAAACATATAAAAACCCCGATTTCTTATAGCTGCTATGTTTTTAGCTGGTGTCAAAATACACGTCAAAAGGTCTTCTGAAGCCTTTGACGTGCTAACTGTATTATATAAGATAAAAGTAAATTCGTCAATGAGGCGCAATATTTCATCAGATTTGCCTTGTTTTCGCATAGAGCCTTGCGTTATAATGATAGAAAGTGTACTTGGAATGCAATTGGTAAATGCTGCCTTTAGGAATTGGAGATATTTAATTATGAAAAAAGTAGCACTATTTTCAGATGGATGGAAGAGACTGATCACTTATGCATGGGTGGACGGAATGATGAAGTTCATATCCAAGAGTGATGAGGAAATTGGTCTGTACCAATTCAACTGCCATGGTAATTGGAGCCGTGATGAAATGCACAATCACGGGGAGTATAATATATATACACTGCCTGACCTGTCAGAGTTTGACGGTATCATTATGGACTGCACAAATATTTCTGACAAGTATTATTTTGACTGGCTGGTGGACATGATCCGCAGGAGCAGTAAGCCCACAGTGAGTATTGGAAGTGATATAGAGGGATTTTATTATGCCGGTATTGACAATAAAAAGCCAGTTGCAGATCTCATAGATCACTTGTATTATGAACATCATTGCCGGAGGTATGTCTTTGCAGGGGGGCCTAAGGAAAACTACGAGAATTTGCTCAGGGTGCAGTCATACTGGGAGAGCCTTGACCGTCTTGGTCTACCGAGAGAAAGCAATCCTGTGTGGTATGGCGATTATGATTTTTCTACTGGAGTGAAATACTTTGAACAGTATATGAAGAGCTTTCAGGGCAGGATGATCGAGTTCCCGGATGTGTTTGTCTGCGCGAATGACAATATAGCGGCGGGATTCTGCTACAAGGCACAGCAGAGCGGATATCGGATACCGAGGGATTTCAGGATCACAGGGTTTGACAATCTGGATAAGGCGCTCTATTTTGAACCGCAGATAACGACGGTAGGACATATGCGGGAAAATATAGGGAATAAGACAATGGAAATTCTGGCTGATGTGTGGGCTGGAAAAGATGTGCCCAGAAACCATTTTATGCCGTCGAAGTGCATATTTTCTGAGAGCTGTGGGTGTCCGAACAGCGGACTTCTTGACTATAGGAAATACGCGAGGGGACAGGTAATTGCAGATGTGGATAAACTGGAGAAGGAAGAGCTGCTCACGAAGCTTGAGAGTGACATTGTGAAGTGCAACACCTATGATGAGGTATTCAGACAGATTGCGGAGTATTTCATGAGTCTGGCATGTGACGGCTTTACGATCGTGATTGACAAAAGGCTGTATGAAGGTGTGGCTGAAAGCGAGCTTGTGACAGATGGCTATGACAAGGACAATCTGGTAGTGGCGTATGCGACAGAGGGCAGGAGGATTCTGAAGATCAAGGAGCTGTCCGAGTTAAGGCAGCATTATGAAAAGACAGGAGCAAGAAACGCATATATGTTCACTCCGATTCATTTTAGGGAGAAGGCGGTTGGATACAGTATTTTAAAAAATGGAAGGTTTTTGTATGATAATCCCTATTTTTACGATATCCACAGCACGATCACCAAGACTATAGAGAATCTGTACAAGAAGCTGCAGCTTGAGATCGCGAACAAAAAGATGCGTGATATTTATAACAGAGACCAGCTTACAGGTTTGTACAATCGTATTGCATATACGGAAATGATCGATCCGGAATACCGCAAGCATTGCGAAAGAGGAAGAAAGTGCGTGATCAATTTTGTGGATGCAGATAATTTCAAGCAGGTCAACGATACATATGGACATGAAAAGGGCGACATTATTTTGAAGGAAATTGCAAACGTGCTCGTCGACAAGTGTCCAAAAGAAGGTTTTGTGTACCGGTATGGCGGGGACGAGTTTATTGCATTTTTCCCGATTGATGACGAGTCCGATGCGGAGACTTTCAAAGATGGGGTAATAGCGAAGCTTGGAAAAGATGACATCAGTGTCAGTATTGGACAGGCGATAACAGATCCGTCATCGGACAGGGATTTTGACGATTATATGAAAATTGCTGATGACGAGATGTACAAGGTAAAGGTGTCAAAAAAGGAGAAAGGTGGATATAGAAAAAGATGAAAAAAATTTGGAATCGTATGATTGGTCTTGTGTTTGGAGTAGCGTTGCTGTTTGGGACACCAACGATGGAAGCACAGGCAGCAGAGTTCACGGTGACGGCGGCAGAGGCGGTTTTATATACAAATGACAATACAGTGATACTGGCTGATGCGGACGACAGCACAGTGGTACTTCCCGAGGTAGCGGCAAATCTGCCCATATTGGTTACAGGCGTTACGAGTAACGGTTATTTTCAGATTAATTTAGATGGACAGATCTTCTATGTCTATGGAATTGGACTGAGTGCAGCAGATACAACAAGTACGACAGAAAGCCGGGTCTATGAGATTATTATGGCACAAAAGGCTGTTTTTCCGGAGGGAATGCGCTGGACAAACGATAATTATTATGGCTGGAAGGGCGGAACCTACATTGGTGGTTTTGGCTGTGCAGGGTTTGCGTTTGCAGTGAGTGATGCGGCGTTTGGCGATGTACGGGCAAAGATTCACAAGGATTATTCCAATATACGGGTTGGTGATATTCTTAGAGTGGACAATGATACACATTCTGTTATCGTGCTTGAAGTGAGGGAGAATTCAGTCATTGTGGCAGAGGGCAATTACAATTCTTCGATTCACTGGGGACGCGAGATACCAAAGGAGCGTCTGGTCGATCCGTCAAGCTATATCATGACAAGATATTAAAATGGAGGAGATACATAATGGAAAAAATAACAAGTTTTACGATTGATCACATCAAATTGCAGCCAGGCGTGTATGTATCAAGAAAGGACAAAGTTGGTGAGAACACGATCACGACTTTTGACCTGAGAATGACCTCGCCAAATGAGGAGCCGGTCATGAATACGGCTGAAGTGCACACCATTGAACATCTGGCAGCGACTTTCCTGAGAAACCATAAGGAGTATGGAGAAAAGACGATCTATTTCGGGCCGATGGGCTGTCGTACGGGTTTTTATTTATTGCTTGCAGGAGATTATGAGTCAAAGGATATCATTCCGCTGATGATCGAGATGTATGAATTTATCAGGGACTATGAAGATGAGGTTCCGGGAGCCAGCCCGAAGGACTGCGGAAACTATCTTGACATGAATCTGGGCATGGCAAACTACCTTGCAAAACGGTATCTGGACAATGTGTTATATCATATTGATGACGCGAGACTGGTGTACCCCGAGTGAGACTGCGCGCATATAGTATAATAAAACCTTATGGGTGAGACACCAATGGATAACACTTTTTTGACACAGATTACAAATGGGATGATCGAGGACGTTGAGACAAGCAGAAACGGCTCTTTTGTCCTCGTTTCCTACAGAGATTGTCCAAACTGCAGCAGGGATAATCAGACAATACGTCTGAATGTCGGAAACAACACAGTGATCATGGACGAAAACAGCAGCCGGATACCACTATCAGATCTGAGAACTGGAATGACTGTCAATGCGGCATTTTCCAATGCGACGACGCGGAGTATCCCGCCACAGGCGTCAGCGTATGTCATTCAGGTAGTGGGAAGACCCCGCAATGACAATGTAACAGTCGGCAGGATTGTCGATGTAAACAGACAGAACAGGAGTTTTGCGACGATCAGTGACGGAAATCCGTCCTCCGTTATGCGGTTTAATCTGGCGGATGATGCGCAGATCCTGAATGGAATGGGCAGACCGATGAATTTTTCCAATCTGGTTCCCGGTCTGCGGGTGAGGGTGCGTCATGCGGCTTTTATGACAATGAGCATTCCGCCGCAGACAACGGCTTTTGAGGTCAGGGTAATCCGGTAATTATTTTTCTTTTATTGTAGAAGGAAGGTGGCATCGTATGCCTTCAAATGATAAAGAACTAAACTGTCATCTGTTTGATCAGTTATCAATTCTTGAGCGAATTGAAGCAGTGACAAAAGACGAGGCAGCATTAAAACAAATTGCATTAGAGCGTAAGCAGATAGAGCGCAAATTATATCAGCAGCAGCCACCACTTGTAAAAGAATGATAGCGCAACAGAGTGTCAACCAGCTTTTGGCACTCTGTTTTGTTTTTCGGTAAAAAGGTGTGTACAGCAAAGCGGAATACACCATAGAGAGTCTGCTTGTCCTTTTCTTTTTTAATACTATAAATATAGTACAAAACGGTTGCATAATTTAACATATCATGCTATACTATAAAAGCAGTACAAAAAAGGAGGTGAATCAAGATGACAGAAGCAGAATTGGAGATTATGGAAACATTGTGGGCAAAGGGAGAACCGATTTTCTTAGGAGAACTCTTGGGGATTTTTAATGCAAGGACCAATAAAAACTGGAAAAAGCAGACCATGAACACCTTTCTGTTCAAGATGCAGCAGAAACATCTGGTGGAGGCTGTAGAAGGAGCCAGATTCAAGAAATATCAGCCTGCGGTCACCAGGGAGGACTATCTGGAAGAGACGTCAAGAGCTTTTCTGGACAGAAATTATGGCGGTTCGTTCGCAAGGATGCTCACGACACTGAATGGAAGTGCAAAACCAGACGAGAAGGAAATCGAAGCGCTGCGGCAGATTCTGAAAGGGTGGGAGCAGGAATGAGGTTATATGTACATATGATGTTGTGTGGAAGCATCTGCACACTATTGTATATTTTGTTTAACAACAGACTGCCGTATGAATTACCATTGAAATGGAGGCGTTTTCTGATTTGGGTAAACATTGGTTTTTACCTGCTGCCCGTTCCATGGCTGGCAGCAGAGGTGATAGAACTGGTTCAATGGATTCTGGAAAAAGCGGGAAAGACATTTTCATCAAATAAGTGTGGTGATGTTTATGATGCGACGAGTGTGTGGAACAGTTTTATTGTCCTGGATCAAGAAGGGAAAATTGTCTGTATAACGGGATATCAAAGAATCCTGCCTGTTATCCTGGTGATTATGACAGTGTGCCTTGCGCTGCTTGTTGGCTGGGTGGCAGTTTATGTGATGACAGGTAGGAGGTATAAAAGGAATATGGTGTTCTTTGATGCAGGGCATTATATGAAAGGCAGCAAAGAAGAGTCAAAAGAGTGTCCAAAAGGGCAGAAAAAGGGCGGTCTTACAAAGCGAAGAATTGTCATCGGCATTTCGCCATGTGTCTCTTCTCCTGTGACTGTGGGACTGGTCAGACCTGTGATCTTGCTTCCAGTTGATTATCGTGACTATGAGAATTCCATGGGGGAAGTGCTCCTGCATGAAATGAATCATGTGTCATGTATGGATATCGTAGAACGTTTTTTGGGATTTGCAGTGGTAGTTATGTATTTCTTTAATCCGTTGGTTCATTATCTGCTTCGGGAGAATGTTGCAGTCAGTGAGATGTTAAGCGATGAAGCAGCAGTAAAGGGCAAAACAAAAAAGCAGAAGGCGGATTATATCAGGTGCATTATGGCGGCATCGCAGAAAATGGAGAATCCAAAGATCACAGTCTTGTCATTAGGGGTATCCAAAGGTTTGTTGAGGAAAAGGATGGAGCAGATTATGGAAACAAATAAGAAAAAGAGCTGGAAAAAGAAAGCAGCAGCTGTAGTAGTGGTGGTTTGTGGGTTGGCAAGCAGTATTCCAGCATTGGCATATCAGAAGCCGCGTGAGTATGTGCAAAACGGAACAAATGACTGGAGTGATAAAGATATTCTGGTCTTTGCCCGAAATGGTGAAGAAAATCCTATGGAGGGCGAGTATACGGATTTTAGTCATAGTGATATGGTCTTTGTTGGCGAGAATAGCGATGATTATGGGATGCTGGAATGCAGTTTCAGTCAGGGACAGCAGGGACAGAAGCAAGGCGTCTGCGCGCACAGTTATATGACAGGGACAATTGCGGAGCACGACAGGCATGCTGACGGGAGCTGTACAGTAGTCACTTATGAGGCACGACAGTGTGAAAAGTGCGGAAATGCTGTGCGGGGCGACGAAGTGTCGTCATTTACATATAAATCTTGTCCGCATATGGAGGCTGACGTAACGGAGCCAGTTCAAAAGATGGCAGATGAGATGGGAGTAGTGAATACCAATGCATTGAGGGTGCGGTCTGCAGCAGAGTACAACGCGGAAGTGCTTGCCCTGTTAAAAGAAGGTGAAGTAGTGACAGTTTTCGAGGAGAAAGGCGAATTTTACAAAGTGCGTATCAGAACCGAGGAATCTGTGGAACCTTTGGAGGGGTATGTGAAAAAGGAATATTTGGATGTACCAGCATCAGAGGTGGGAATCGCAAATATTGATATAGAAGTGCAGTCATCGAAAGGAGCCACCCTGTTAAAAGAAGGGAAAATCGTGCGGATTATCGCGGAGGAGGGTGATTTCTACAAAGTTCTCATCCACTCCAAAGAGTATGAGGAGCTCTTGGAGGGGTATGTGAGGAAAGAGTATCTGAATCTGTTCACAAATGCTGCTGACAATTCAGTATTTTAGATGAGTGCCCAATGCATTTTTTCAAAGATAGAGACAGATTTACAACATCGAGAGTGTAAATCTGTCTTTTTATAGGTCTTTGCTTTTAAATAGATAGATTTCCCTTATGGATTATGATATACTAAAAAAATGACAGAAGTGATTTTAATAGTACTTTCAAGACAAATCCATGTCTTTGCCGCTGCCTGATACAGGGCTTGGTGGGGAGAAGCATGGTGTAAAGATGCAGTATGGCGGATTTACATCTGGTTCGTGCTCAGATATTTACAATCCTTGGTCAATCGCATTTTTTATCAGAGAAAGAATTATCGAGTATGATAAGTAAAAAGGGGAAACAGTAATATAAGGAACTGTAAAAAAATAACTTATGCACCTTGACTTGTCTATTTCTCCGATTGCACATATCAAAAAGCCTCAGCGTAGCCCGCTACG
>JAIEEY010000306.1 GCA_029067205.1 Lachnospiraceae bacterium | reverse complement strand
GTGGCTGAGTTTGTGTATCCGGTTTCGGAAGGCATTTTGTCATCAGATCCAACAGAGAAATTGAGATATGCGCTGGAGCAGGTTGTGGAGAATGGAGGCGGCAAGAACGGCTATGTAGAGGGCTTTCGCGTAGGTGGCAAGACAGCTACGAGCCAGACACTTCCAAGGGGAAACGGCAGATATATCGCATCTTTTCTGGGGTTTGCCCCAGCGAACGATCCGAAGATTATAGCACTTGCCATCATTGACACGCCGCAGGGGGTATATTATGGCGGACAGATTGCAGCTCCAGTTGTTCGACAGCTTTTTGAGAATATACTTCCGTATTTGGAGGAGATCGGCTATGAATAATAGTTCAGAACAGGATTTTTCACAGGAAAGGGTATAGAGGAGATTATGATTGATATAAGGGATAAGAGAGTGATCGTTGTCGGAACGGGTAAGAGCGGTATTGGTTCGGCAGTGTTACTCGAAAAAAATGGCGCATTGCCAGTTATCTATGATGGAAATGAAAAGACGGACATGGAGGCAGTGAAGGCATCACTTCAGGAGAAACTTGGGCATGAAACTGCGGCTGTCATTCATATAGGTGCATTTCCTAAAGAAATAGCAGATGGTATTGAACTCGCTGTATTGAGTCCGGGAGTGCCAGTCGATGCGGACTTTGTGGTATACATGAAAGAGCAGGGAATTCATATATGGGGTGAGATCGAGCTTGCATATCATTTTGCAAAGGGCAGAGTGCTTGCGATTACCGGCACAAACGGCAAGACGACCACGACATCACTTGTAGGACAGATCATGCAGGAGTACTACGACAGTGTGTACATAGTGGGAAATATAGGGAATCCCTATACGGACGCTGCGCCGTTTATGCGTGAGGATACAGTGTCTGTCGCGGAGATTTCGAGCTTCCAGCTTGAGACAATCGAGGATTTTCACCCACAGGTATCAGCAATATTAAATATAACACCAGACCATCTGAACCGCCATCATACAATGGAGAATTATGCGGCGGCAAAAGAAGCAGTGACCACGAATCAGACGCATGATGACTTTTGTATCCTGAACTATGAAAATGATTATACGAGAAAGTTTGGTGACAGGTGTCCGGCAAAGGTTGTGTATTTTTCGTCGGTACAGAAGCTACAGAATGGTCTTTATTATGAAGGGGAAGAGATCTATCTTGCCACAGACGGCGCGTCACGGCGCCTGCTGAACGTAAAGACCGATATGAACCTTGTCGGAATCTGTAATATAGAGAATGTCATGGCGGCAATTGGTATCAGCATGAGCGCAGGTGTGCCGATGGAAAATATACTTGCCACGATCAAGCGATTTGTGGCAGTGGAGCACAGGATTGAGTATGTGGCGACCAAGAGGGGGGTTGTATACTACAATGACTCCAAGGCTACCAACACGGATGCGGCAATACAGGGAATCAAGGCGATGGATCGACCAACTGTTCTGATTGGCGGAGGATACGATAAGGGGAGCACCTATGATGACTGGATTTGCTGCTTTGAAGGCAAAGTAAAAAAGCTTGTATTGATCGGACAGACGCGGGAAAAGATCGCAGAGTGTGCAGTAAAATGCGGTTTTCCCCAAAAAGATATTTTTTTTGAGGATACTTTTGAGGCGGCGCTTGACACCTGTGTGAGGGAGGCGGAAGACGGAGATGCAGTGCTCCTGTCGCCTGCCTGTGCAAGCTGGGGTATGTTCCCGAATTATGAGGTTAGGGGTTGTCAATTCAAGGATTACGTAAATAAACTGGAGGAGTGATATTGTGGCAAGACAACTCGCGGCAAAACAGCCGGTAAAGTTCCGGAGCAGTAAACACAATATGGACTATGTACTTTTGACGGTAGTACTGTTCCTGGTTGGATTTGGGCTTCTGATGATTTACTCGGTGAGTTCCTATGAGGCGGGAGTAGACTATGGGGATTCCGCATTTTATTTAAAAAACCAGGCACAGTCAACAGTGATCGGTTTTGTCGGTCTGTTTGTGATGATCAAGTTTCCGTATAAGGAACTGCAGAAGATGGATGTGCTGGCATTGATCGTGTCCGCGGTACTGATCATGCTGGTCAAGTCGCCGATTGGTATTACCAGAAATGGTGCAAGCCGTTGGGTGAATCTGGGATTTACCCAATTCCAGCCAGCGGAGGTGGCAAAAATCGGTGTGATCATTTATCTGGCGAGTATTATCCAGCGATTGGAGAGTCTGGGCAGGAATATTATACGGACGCCCAAAGGACTTGCAATTGTAATGGTGCCCCCTACGATTATAGCGGGGCTTGTCTATATACTGACCAGTAATCTGAGTTCTGCGATCATTATCATGGGTATCGCGGTTGCCATGGTTTTTGTGGCAGTACCTGATTACAAGTGGTTTGTGGTGGCGGGGGTAACCGGTATTGCTGCAGTGATGGCGCTGGTAACCTATGTGGCGAATGCTGATACATCAGGAGGAAGCTTCCGCATGGGACGTATCGCGGCATGGCTTCACCCGGAATCATACAGCACAGATAAAGCATTCCAGACACTTCAGGCATTGTATGCCATCGGCTCCGGCGGTATATGGGGAAAAGGTCTGGGGCAGAGTATGCAGAAAAGGGGATTTCTGCCCGAGGCACAGAATGACATGATTTTCTCCATTATATGTGAGGAACTTGGATTGTTTGGCGCAGTGGCGATTATCCTGCTTTTTGTGGTACTCATATGGAGCTGCATGGTCATTGCCAACAAGACAGTTGACCGGTTTGGCTCACTGCTTGTGGTGGGTGTCATGGCGCATTATGCGATACAGGTTATTTTGAATATTGCTGTTGTGACCAATACGATTCCCAATACTGGTATTACGCTGCCCTTTATCAGTTATGGCGGTACTTCAACACTGTTTTTGCTGATGGAGATTGGAATTGTATTGAATGTGAGTAAAAACTGCCGGTAATTTTTTGTCTGTTCACGCATATAATATTATGATTGATATGATTATGTGGTGAGACCTATGGCCTTTTTTGGCAGAAACAATGAGTCTATAAGGATGGAGGGAAAAAAGCCGCTTGGAGGCAGGATATGGATACAAGGCTCTAAGAATGCAGCGCTTCCAATACTGGCGGCATGCATGCTGATACCGGGAAGGTGTGTGCTACGGGGCTGTCCGGATATTACAGATATCGAATGTATGTGCAGTCTTCTGAAAAGCACCGGGGCTGGAGTAGAGCAGAGAGAGCATCAGATTGAGATTGATACACGCGGCGTGCGGGAGCACAGGCTGCCGGAAAAATATGTCTCTGCCATGCGCTCGTCCGTCGTTTTGATGGGAGCGATGCTGGGACGGCTCGGAGAAGTACATGTCAACTATCCGGGCGGATGTGTCATCGGTGAGAGACCAATTGACCTGCATCTGTATGGATTGGAAAAGCTTGGGGCGCAGATATGGATTGAGGGGAACCATATCCACGCATATGCCGACGAACTGAAAGGAGCGGTGATTGATCTTCCGTTTCCGAGTGTCGGTGCAACACAAAATATTATATTGGCAGCGGTGACGGCACAAGGGACGACAGTCATCAAAAACGCGGCAAAGGAGCCGGAAATCATCGAACTGTGTAAATTCCTGAATAGGGCAGGTGCCAGTATTGATTATTCCGGAACTTTGTTAAAAACGAGCAGAATCGTGATACAAAGTGTAGAGCTGTCAAGGCTCCACGGTGTCGTGTATGATGTCATTTCTGACCGGATTGTCGCGGGGACTTATCTTTTTGCAGCCTTGGCAGCAGGTGGCGAGATCACATTGGAAAATATTCCCATAAGACAGTTGGACAGTATCTGTGATACGATAAGAGGGATGGGAGCTGTGATCGCCATTGATACTGCGCAAAACGAAATGGCAATCAATGCATGTGACCGTGACCGAATTGTAAATATCCCATACATAGAGACAGATGTGTACCCAGACTTCCCGACGGATCTGCAGTCCCCGCTTCTCGTGGCTGCATGTATGGCGAATGGGAAACTTACAGTCAGGGAAAAGATTTTTTCAAGCAGGTTCCGGATTGTGGAGGAGCTGCAGCGTATGGGGGCAGACATTGCCATAGATGGAAATACTGCAGTTGTGACGGGGGGAAAGGAGCTTGAAGGGCGGACCGTCATCGCAAGGGAACTGAGAGGCGGCGCAGCGCTTGTCATAGCGGGATTGTGTGCATCAGGTATCACAACAGTTACCGATTCGGGATATATCAGGAGAGGCTATCAGGATATTGTAGGAGATTTTACAGAACTTGGGGCTCGTATCAGTTATGTTGACTGACGGGCTGCAGAGATGAGGAATAGTCATGGAGAAACAGTACAGTGCAATAACAAAAATGCCAGATGTCAGGGTTAAGATACGGATTATCATTGCATTGGGCATTATCAATGTATTTCTTGCAGTTTCGTATTTTATGCTCACGCATTATGCGGTCAAAACGGTTCAGGTCGATGGCAACAAGCACTACTCTGCCGAGGAGATCAAGGCGATGGTCATGACAGGATTTTTTGGCGATAATTCCCTCTATCTGTCCCTGAAATACAAAAATAAGGGGATAGAGGGTGTTCCATTTGTGGAGACAATGGATGTCGTGGTTCAGTCGAATGACACAATCCGCATCACGGTGTATGAGAAGGCGCTTGCAGGTTATGTGCAATATCTGGGAAGATATATGTATTTTGACAATGAAGGTGTCGTGGTTGAGACATCTAAGGTCACGACCAAGGGCATTCCGCAGGTGACGGGACTGGATTTTGATCATGTAGTACTCCATGAGAAGCTCCCTGTGGAAAATGACCAGATCTTTCAGAATATACTAACGATCACAAAACTTCTCAACAAATATGATGTCCTATGTGATAGAATACAGTTTGACAGCAGTTATAATGTCATATTGGGATATAATGCAGTGAAGGTCAAGATCGGTGCTATGGAAAATCTCGATGAAAAGCTGATGCAGCTTCCCCAGATTCTGCCATCTTTGGTGGGGGAGAGGGGAACGCTGGATTTGCAGAACTACACAGCTGACCGGAAAAGTGTTTCTTTTGAAAGGGGAAAATAAGGGTTTATAATAAAATAATAAGAAAAGTAAAAAATATGTTGATTAATTGCTAAAAAAATTATATGATAAGTTAGATGGAATTTAATAGGAATTATGAAGGAGGAAGGAAACTTGCTCGAGATTAGATCAAATGAAACAGACGCAGCAGCAAGGATAATAGTAGTAGGTGTAGGCGGCGCAGGGAATAATGCCGTTAACCGAATGATAGATGAGACGATTACAGGTGTTGAATTTATAGGGGTCAATACAGATAAGCAGGCTCTGCAGCTCTGCAAGGCACCAAAGCTTCTGCAGATCGGCGAGAAGCTGACCAAGGGACTTGGCGCGGGAGCAAAGCCTGAGGTGGGTGAGAAGGCGGCAGAGGAGAGCTCAGAGGATATAAAGGAATCGTTGAAGGGCGCTGACATGGTATTTGTCACCTGCGGAATGGGTGGCGGTACTGGTACAGGCGCGGCACCCATCGTGGCAGCGATTGCCAAGGAGATGGGTATCCTCACTGTCGGAGTTGTCACGAAACCCTTTAAATTTGAGGCGCGTACCCGTATGACGAACGCTCTGACAGGGATTGAAAAGCTCAAAGAGCATGTGGACACGCTGATTGTCATTCCAAATGACAAACTGCTCGAGATTGTCGACAGACGGACAACCATGCCAGATGCCCTGAAAAAGGCTGACGAAGTACTCCAGCAGTCTGTACAGGGTATCACGGACCTGATCAATGTACCATCTGTTATTAACCTTGACTTTGCGGATGTGCAGACAGTTATGAAGGAAAAAGGTATCGCACATATCGGTATCGGCTATGGGAAAGGCGAGGACAAGGCTGCGGAAGCAATCAAGATGGCGGTCAATTCGCCTCTTTTGGAGACCACGCTCGATGGCGCAACAGATGTTATTCTCAATATTTCAGGTGATATCTCCATCTTTGATGCAAATGATGCTGCAAGCTATGTGCAGGAGCTTGCCGGTGAGGATATCAATGTCATCTTCGGTGCGATGTACAATGAAGATATGGCGGATTCCTGTACTGTTACGGTCATTGCGACAGGTATCGTTGAGAAAAGGCAGAATATACCACTCAATAATATGGGCAGGATCAACAGCAATTTCTCAGTGAAACCCTCTAATGTCCCCAACACACCGACAAGGCCAAGACCGCAGGGACCATCAGGTGTCAATGGGATGCAGCCAAATGGACAAGTACCCCAGGGGGCACAGCCCAGACCAAACAACGGGGTCAAACCAGTCACAACAGATTTGAGAAGTAATGTGAAGGAACAGACTTTGAACATACCAAGTTTCTTAAAGAGATAATATCAGACACAGAAAAAGTCGAAAAATAAACATAATTTAGTCCCATGCTTTGACAAAAAAGCATGGGACTTTTTTTGTATAATCTTTTTATAGGGACGGAGGTGATTGGAATTTATGAGATATATATCGATGTCTTTCTGGTACAAAATGTTCTAATGGATCTGCAGCTGCTGTTTTTGACGCTGCTTCTGTTAAAGGAAAAAATAATATTTTTAAGACTGTTGGCTGCATCATTGGCTGGAGGAGTGGGGGCGGTGATCATCCTGGTGTCGGGCATAGGATTTGGTGTAACATACATCTTGTTGGTACTTGCTCTGGATGCGGGAATGCTTCTCGTATGCCTACAGCAGCCCAACAAGCGTGGTATAACGCTCCAGAAGCTTGCCATGGGGATCATATACCTGCATGGGATGGTATTTGCCTATGGAAAGCTTTTGGAGTGCGCAGACAGACTTGTAGGAAACTGGCTGGCGCAGATTATGGTGACAGCAGTGATTGCAGTGATTGTGTTCTTTATGCTTGCCTGCCGCCGTTTGGCGGAATCGAGGTGCATCTATGAGGTCACTTTGGTCGAAGGGGAAGAGAATGTCGTGTACAAGGCATTGTTTGATACAGGAAATCTCCTTACAGATCCTGTATCTGGAAAACCGGTGTCTGTAGCGGAGGAGACAGACCTGACAAAAAGATGGCTGGAGAGATATCCACAGAAATATAAGATTATTCCTTATCAGAGTGTCGGGAAGGTGCATGGAGTCCTGGAAGGGATTGTGGTGGATGAACTGGTAATTCAAAAGGAGAGGGAACAGGTGGTGAAAAAAGGGGCAGTGGTAGCGCTCTACAAAGGAAAATTGTCGAAGGACGGGGCGTTCCAGATGATACTGAACCATAGCCTGATGATATGAGTGAATGGAGGATGATGAGTATGATTATAAAATTATATCTGCCAGGGAAAATGCGATTATCCCTTGGAAAAAATAAGAATAAAAATGAAGCCGGGAACGAAATTCATTATATCGGAGGTTCTGAGGTACTGCCGCCGCCGCTGGAGGGCGAGGAAGAGAACAAGGCGATCAACGGATTGGAGACCGAGTATGCGAATGAGGCAAGGGCACTTTTGATCGAGCATAATTTAAGGCTTGTCGTGTATATTGCCAAAAAATTTGATAATACAGGCGTGGGAGTCGAGGACTTGATTTCCATCGGTACAATTGGTCTCATCAAGGCGATCAACACTTTTAACCGCAGCAAGAACATCAAGCTGGCGACCTATGCGTCAAGGTGCATTGAGAATGAAATTTTAATGTACCTGAGAAGGAATAACAAGACAAAGCTTGAGGTTTCGATTGACGAGCCCCTGAATGTAGACTGGGACGGCAATGAGCTGCTTCTGTAATATATTCTCGGAACCGACGAGGACGTGATCTACAAGGATCTGGAAACAGAGGTGGAGAGGAGCCAGCTAAAGCGCGCGATCGCAAAATTAGGGGAGCGGGAACGGACGATCATCATGCTGCGGTTTGGCTTAAACAACCCAGATGACATGGAGATGACGCAGAAGGAGGTAGCCGATTACTTAGGCATATCACAGTCCTATATCTCAAGACTGGAAAAGAAGATTATGAAGCGGTTAAAAAAGGAGATGGCAAGTTAGATAGTACATAGACGTATTTACACCTTCTTACATATGCTCAAACGGGCTGTTATAGTCTGTAAAGGCATAGAGATATAAGGAGGAAAATCCTCTGCTCGCTGGGGCAGCTCGCATTTTCCTTCGGAAAACGAGGAGGAATATAAATATGGCACTTGGAAAAGTTGAAATATGCGGTGTAAATACGTCAAAGCTTCCTGTACTCAAAAATGAGGAAAAACAGGCGCTTTTTGAAAAAATAGAACAGGGGGATATGCAGGCAAGGGAGGAGTATATCAGAGGAAATCTCAGGCTGGTCTTAAGCGTTATCAAGCGGTTTTCGCAGTCCAATGAAAACGTGGATGACCTGTTTCAGATCGGGTGTATCGGGCTGATCAAGGCAATCGACAACTTTGATTCCAGCCTTGATGTAAAATTTTCCACATATGCAGTTCCCATGATCATAGGAGAGATCAGAAGGTTCCTCAGGGATTCGAGCAATCCGATCCGCGTGAGCCGTTCTCTAAAGGATACGGCGTACAAAGCGATCTATGCCAAGGAGAATCTCACGAAAAAGAACCTGCGTGAGCCGACGATCATGGAGATATCAGAAGAGATCGGAATACCCAAAGAGGATATTGTGTACGCACTTGATGCAATACAAAATCCGATGAGTCTGTATGAGCCAGTGTATACAGAGGGCGGGGACACATTGTATGTGATGGATCAGATCAGTGACAAAAAATGTAAGGAGGACAACTGGGTTGAGAACATTTCTCTGAGTGAGGCGATGAAGCGGTTGGATGAGAGGGAGAATGAGATTATCAATCTGCGCTTTTTCGAGGGTAAGACACAGATGGAGGTTGCCGAGTATATCGGCATCTCCCAGGCGCAGGTTTCGCGGTTGGAAAAGAATGCCTTGCGCACGATGAAAAAATATCTGGCATTCTAAATATTTACGGTTATGGCATAAAAAGACTTCCAAGGGATTTCTTGGAAGTCTTTTTAAATTTTTTAACTGACAGACAATATATACTATTGACTTAATCGTGGAAACAATTTAAAATAGAGATTAAGTTGTTAAAGTAGCTGGGACGATTCTGCATAGTTACTTTAATAAAGTACTAATAGAATATAGTGTGAAAGGATGTTACTTATGAATGAACAAAACAAATTAGGTAGTAGGTTTACCATTAAGTGGTTAGTAATTTCATTAGTATCACTGCCAATGTTGGCTGCATGTATTATCATTGTAACGGTCTCCACAATGACACTCAGACAGGGTATGGAGTCAGAGACGTTTGCAATGCTTGAGGCCGTGGCAAGGGGTACGGAGCTTGCACTTGACGGGGTATCGGATGGTATATACTCCATGCAGGGTGAAGACTTGTACAAGGGCAATGTAAATCTCTCGCAGACGATGGGAGACTTGGTTGATCATTATGCAAGTGCGAATGGATGCGAGATCACATTGTTCTTTGGCGATGTAAGGCGCGCGACAACAATCAAAAATGCAGACGGAAGCAGACTTCTTGGCACCAGGGCAGAAACAAAAGTTGTCTCAGAGGTTCTGAACGCTGGAAATGAGTACGCCAGAAATGATTTCGATATCAATGGGGATCTCTATTATGGTTATTATATCCCTGTCAAGGATGCTACAAATGAGGTTGTCGGAATGATTTGTGCAGCGAAGGACAGGAATTCTATCAATAATTATATTTCAATAAGACAGAGTTTTATTATTGGTATTGCGATTGTGATTTATGTTGTCTGCATTACGCTTGCGACAATTGTCACTAAGCGAAAGATCCAGTATCCTCTGGCAAAACTTTCCAACGCCGCCAGAAGGATTGCAAAGGGCGATATCAATGTTCATCTTGAGAAGACAGCAAATGATGAGTTTGGCGACCTGACAGATGATTTCGGTCTGATGGTCAAGACAATCGGACAGCAGGTTCATGTCACGGAGCAGGTTGCAGATGGGGATCTGACAGCAAGCTACAAGAAGGCGAGTGAGGAAGATGCCCTTGGAACAGCGATCGTGAAGATGCTTCGCGATAATAATAGAAACCTGTCTACAATCCGCGATGCGGCTGCAAGAATGACATCTGGTGCAAATGAAGTTGCAAGCGCTAGCAACTCTCTGGCACAGGGTACTACCCAGCAGGCAAGTGCCATTGAGGAGATTACGGTTTCCATCGAAGAGATTGCAAACGGTGCAAAGGTCAATGCGGATGACGCAAACAAAGCAAATGATCTGGTTCAGAGTACAAAGGACGGAGCAATCCGCGGTAATGAGCAGATGAAGCAAATGATCGCGGCGATGCAGGATATCAATGAGTCTTCTGAGAATATCTCAAAGATTATGAAGGTGATTGACGATATCTCATTCCAGACCAATATCCTTGCGCTGAATGCTTCTGTAGAAGCTGCAAGAGCCGGTGTACATGGTAAAGGCTTCGCTGTTGTCGCTGACGAAGTCAGAACTTTGGCAAACAAATCAGCTGAGGCTGCAAAGGATTCTGCCGTAATGATCGAAGATTCGATCAAGAAGGTGGAGATTGGTTCGAAACTTGCTGTCGAGACAGCAGCAGCTCTTGAGGAGATTTTGGCTTCCGTTGAGAATATCGCTTCAATCGTAAGCAATATTGCAGAGGCTTCTGTAAATCAGGCAAGTTCTGTGGGACAGGTAAATGCTGGTATCACACAGATTGCCGATGTAGTACAGACAAACTCAGCAACATCTGAACAGTGTGCGGCTGCAAGCGCAGAGCTTTCAAGTCTTGCAGGGCAGCTTCAAAATGCAGTTGGCAAGTATAAACTTCTTGCCGGAAGTAGCAGAAAGTCTGATTTTGATTCGATATCATATGATGACGGTGGTTATGTTGATAATGAGAGCATTATCTCACTGGATTCTGATTTCGGAAAATATTAAAGACATAATAGAGCAATTCTTTTCTACCCCGGTACTAGTTGCCGGGGTAGTATTTCATGCACAGGGGAAGAGAATGAGATTATATACAGCAAAGATCTATGAACTGCAGACAACAGAAGAAAAACGTCTGTGTGAGATGCTTGACAGTGACCGGATGAAAAAGGTGTCCGAAATCCGAAGCAGGAAAGAGAGAGAGAGGAGTATCTTTGCAGGTCTTTTGCTCCGCCATGCATTTCTACAGGCAGGCCATGATGTTGAGGCGTGGAAGCAGGCAGAGATTGGAAGAGGGGCATATGGTAAGCCCTTCATCAAGGGATATCAGGAATTTCATTATGGGCTGTCTCATTCGGGAGAATGGGCGGTTTGTGTGACAGATACCATGCCAGTGGGGGTGGATATTCAGGAAATGAAGTCCTGGAGACCGACTCTGGCAAAGAGATTTTATCATGAGGAAGAATATAACAGGCTTCTCGCATTGGGGGAGACTGATATAGATAGACAGACACTGGAATTTTATATCATGTGGACAGCGAAGGAGAGTGCAGTGAAGCTGAGCGGCAGAGGGATTGGAGCTGGTATCAGCCATTATGTAACTGACGCGGATTACAAGCATATCTATGATATGGACAAAGAGCAGACATTTCGTACAAGGTGGTACGATATCTTGAAGGGATATACCATCTGTGTATGCAGTGAGACAGGGATTTTTCCCGATTTACCGGAAAGGGTAATCTAATAAGCAAAATGGAGGGAGACAAATGTTAAAGGCGAATGGAAAAAATGCAGTGAAAAAGGGTGAGATCATTTTTGAACAAGGTGAGGAGATCAGCCAGATCGGAATTGTTCTTTCTGGAAAAGTGATTTCCCAGGGAGAGAACATCAGAATGATCCGGCCGCAGGGAAGTTATCTTGCACTAAATGCAGTGGGGAATCAGACCTATAGTTCAACTTATACGGCGTTGGAGGATTCGGTGATTTTTGCACTTCCTGTACAGGGAGAACATACAATTCAAAACATTATTGCCAAGAATGCGGATTATCGGGCCATAATGGTTTCTTCACAGTTCAGAACTGCTATCGAACTTTACCGTATCAAGTTAAGTCTCAATGAACGTGCGGAGAGACTGTGCTCCTTTGCTCAGAGAAGCTATGAGGAGTACAAGGGGATTTGTGTTACATTTGGGATTCCAGCGATTGGTGTTGAGGAATTGGAAGAGCTTCAGCCATACGAAGAGACACAGGATGTCAATGAATACAGGATTTCGTATTATGAAGAGGCGGCAAAGATTCCCTTAAGTGCAAATAAAATGTATTTTTCATATAGTGAAGAGATGGCGCATTTTCAAGTGCATGAGATTGTTGAGCTAGTGAGAGCTTTTCGTGAGGACTGCGCCGAGGCGATTGAATATATCAGGAACCTTATGGATGTTATGTGTCTGCGTTCCAGGAACAATCTGTTTGACCATATCTGTGAGAAAGCTCGTGAAATCAAGGAAAAAGGCGATATCCCAAATGAAATCAATATGCTTCTGAATGGAATTACTGATGAGATGGTCTTTCAGCATAAAGAGCTAGCGATCCAGACACAAAAGGCGCCTGATTTTAATGTGGATTCCTTAAAGGGCAAAATGGAAGGGCTGACATCAGGAAAGCCGCAGGTTGTGGAGGAGAGATCCCAGGAGGAGCGAGAGGCGGATATCCGGCATGATATGGAATCTTTGAAAGGTTCCATGGAACAGATTTTAAAGTTTGCTGCATTCAGCGATACGGACAGTGAGACACTCCGAACAAATGTGGATCATCTGGTAAAAGCGCCAGACAGAATGTCAGTCGATGATGATGTGAAGAAGGCAAAGAAGGTAATTACACCGCTGGTATTCAAGCTCTATCTGTGCTGCTACCGCAAGATCAAGGAGGGACTGATTCACCCACCCAAGGCAGTTGAGCTTTTCATGAACTATGGCATGCTGGACGAGCGGCTGCTGGACGAGGAACACCTGCGATTCCTGTGCAGCATTGAACCAGATGTCAATGAGGGACCGTGTAAGGTTGTCACAATGATGGAATGGCTTGACATGATACATGATGGAAAGCGGGAACCGTCAAAGAGCGAATTTGATGAAGATTATGTAGAAAACCTTCGTTCCCTCAAAAAACAGGGTGAGATTACTGAGAAGGAACAGAAGGCACTGCTCCATGATATGGATAAGCGTGTGGAGTATGAGGTCATGAATATGCTGATGAGCAACTCACGAACCATTTATGGGCAGCCATCCTCTTATATGCCGATTTTATATAAGGAGGCGATATTCGGATATCTTGACAAGATTCTTGTCACCAGAAAGAAGATCAATGAGAGCGTGCAGCGTCTTCTGAAGGTCGATTACTCGGTATTTTACAGAGAGGTAATCTATTCAAATACAGAGCTTAAGATCATCAACGAGACAGTTATGAAGAATGTGTATCCGGATGTGATCTTATTCCCGCTCTTTGGTACGAATGCGGCGATGTGGCAGGAGATTGGCGGCAAGAATAAGGGTACGCCGGGACGATTCTGCTTCCCCATCATGACAAGTTCTAATATCGATGAGATGATGGTGAAGATGTTTGGACGCTTCCGCTGGGAGCTTTGCCGCTGTATACAAGGAATGGCATGGAATGATGTCAAGGTGAAATCGCTTACCTCAGAATATATGGACTATATTCAGTTCTACAGGAAAAACAGGGATCTGTCGGATGAGGCGAGAGACAAGGTGAAGCTGCAGATTCAGAAATCGAGAAATAATTCCAGGGAGACATTTTTGATCGACTATGAGGCGTGGATCAAGAATGAGGCAAACGGTTCCATGAAGATGAATAAGGTGGCAAGAGAGCTTCTTGCGACATACTGTCCGTTTGAGAAGGAGATCCGGATGAAGCTGAATGCTCAGAGGCCCTATGAGGTGGCGCAGGCGCGGAGTTTCCGAAATGCACAGAAGAAGAAACAGGAACTTGAACTGAAGATCAAGACATTGCAGAAAGTGACAACGGACGTTCCGGAAGAGATTATGAATACATATAAATTTTATGCGGAGATGTAATAAGAGAGTAGGCTTTTGCCTACTCTCTTTTATACATTTGTATCAGAAGAACTGTTATCTTCTGGCTTCTTTTGTAATACCGTTTCCGGTTCGGCAAGGAGGATGGTTACGGTTTCAATGCGATTGTTATCGACTTTCTTGGCAGTCAGTGTGACGCCATCATCGGTTATGACAGATTCCCCTTCGGTTGGGAATCTGTCTAGCAGCTCAATCATGATGCCTCCGATCGAGTCGTAATCCTCGGAGTCAAATTTGGTCTCTAGAACGTCGTTGACATCGTCAAGTTTCAGGCTGCCGCCAACCTCGTACTCATTGTCACCAACTTTTTTGAGGAGTTCCGCTTCGTCGGCATCATACTCATCGCGGATCTCACCGACGATCTCCTCCAATAAGTCTTCTACAGTGATCATGCCGACGGTTGCACCGTATTCGTTCAGGACGAGTGCGACGTTGGTGGTCAGCAGACGCATCTCCAGCAGCAGATCGGCAGTCTTTTTGTATTCATAAGTATAATACCCTTCGCGCAGGATATCGTGCATTTTGAAGTTTTCCCTGTTTTCAACTAAGAGAAAATCTTTTACGATTACGATTCCGATGATGTTGTCGATATCATTTTCGTATACAGGAATGCGGGAATACATGGATTCCCGGAACAAACTCAACAACTCCTCATAATTTGCGTTGACATCAATTGTGGTCATGTCGATGCGGGGGATCATGATGTCTTTTGCCACAGAATCGCCAAAATCAAATACATTGTAGATCAGTTTCTTTTCTTCCTGTTCGATCACGCCGTCCTCGTGACTCACGTCTACATAAGTTTTCAGTTCCGTTTCAGTCATCATAACACGCGATGACTGGTCGATGTGGAGCATTCCAAGAAAAATCCCTGAGATTTTATCGATGATAAAGATGATCGGAGTCAGTACCTGCATCAGAAAATAGATTACCCTTGCATATGCGAGGGACAGCTTTTCATTGTTGCACATAGCCCAGGTTTTCGGGACAATCTCACCGAATATAAGCACAAACAGCGTGAGGACACCAGTACCGACACCGACAGCGGTATTTCCCCAGAGCCGTATGACAAGTGAGGTCATAAGAGAGGAGGCACTGATGTTTACTACATTGTTGCCAATCAATATCGCGCTGATCAGTTTGTTTCTGTTGTTGAGAATCTTCTGAAGCGTGAGAACTCTTCCGACAGGATTCGCATCAACCATGGCACGCACCTTGACATTGCTTAAGGTGGTGAGGGCAGTCTCCGCAGATGAGAAAAATGCGGACAGAACCAAAAGTACTACAAGAATTACAAGCTGTATGACACCAGGGGTATCCAAAACAAAATCACTCCTTTTTCTAAACAGATCCTAATTGCATAAATAAAAATGTATCAGCATAGATTATAACAGTGTTAATGCAATAATACAAGATTTTATTTGAAAAAAACAGGAGGTAGGGTATTGTGAAAAATGCATTTCGTACAGAGCGGCTGGTCGCGCTTTTAAAGTGTCTGATGGCGGCATATTTGATTACAGGGGTACTGCTGTTGTTTGTGGCAGGTTTACTGTACAAGTTTTCGATCGGGGAGAATGTTGTAGATATCAGTATTATCGTGATTTATTGTGTTTCCTCATTGTTGGCAGGTCTTTTTTTCTCCAAGAGTGCATCAAGTCATAGATTTCTATGGGGAATGCTGGCGGGGGCAGCATATTTTTTGGTCATTTGTGCAGTGTCCGCTGTGGCAGACCCCAATTTCGCGCCAATCAGCAATTCCTGTATTACGACACTTCTGATCTGTCTTGGCAGCGGCATGTTGGGCGGTATGCTGGGATAACGATAGTTTTCAGATGTTTGCAAATACTGGATATATAAAAACTTTGTAAAATAACTTTCTTTTTTGTCGAAACATGTTATACTGAACAGGCAGTATGAAATGAAAATATAACAGAAAGGACGAGGAGAAAGATTTTATGAAGAATACATTACATAGGAAAATGACAGGTTTTAAGGCACTTTTGATGGCAGCAGTCCTGCTTTTGGCGACAATGGCTCCGCAGATTGCCGTGCACGCGGCTCCAAATGAGGTTCCACAGGCAGCATTGGGGATTGACGTGTCTCGTTATCAGGGTGTGATTGACTGGGATCAGGTCGCGGCTTCCGGTGTACAATTTGCAATGATCAGGGTCGGATACCGTACGCAGGCGACAGGTATCTTGAACGAGGATCCTTATGCGAGGTATAATCTGCAGGAGGCACAGAGGGTCGGACTGAAGGTCGGGGCATACTTTTTCTCCGCTGCCGTGAACGAGGCTGAGGCGGTCGAGGAAGCAGTGTTTACGGCAAATTTGATCGATCAGTACAAGATCACTTTTCCGGTGGCTTATGATTGTGAGGGATTTCGCAATACGACGAGTCGTCAGTACAATCTTGGCAGAGAGGTGAGGACAGCGCTGGCAGTAAAATTTCTCGACACGATCGCAGCGAGGGGATATACACCGATGTTTTATGCGTCGAGAAATGAGATGACAGATAGCAAGGATTGGGATATGAATATTCTGAATAGGTACAAAGTGTGGGTGGCACAGTATCCGTCAGAGCCTTTTCCGATCACGCCAGCAAGTAGTTATACAGGGATACAGGCAATGTGGCAGTATACTCAGAAGGCAGCGATACCAGGAATTACTGGTGAGGTAGACATGAACGTTTCGTATTTTAATTATGATGGAATTGCGGAGGCAAAAGATCCAAACGGTGCTGTTCTGGTAAGTGCTGAGAATGCGGCAAACGTGCAGTATCTTGATGTAAATGAAGTGGTGACGCCAAATACAACTGTGAATCTCAGGACAGTGCCGGGCACAGATAACCCTGCCACGATCGTGGTTCCAATCAATCCAGGCGACATGGTCTTTCGCACGGGAATTGGCAATAATGGATGGTCAAGGGTTCTGTTGAATGGTCAGGTTTTGTATGCTTATTCAGAATATTTGCAGAAGGTTATGTAATAGAGTATTCAAAATTATTTTAAAATAAAGAAAAAATACTTTCCGAATGTTGAAATATATGATATACTATCGTAGATTATTGAAATAATTAATAACTTTCGAGAGTATCTTTTAAGGAGGCAATCAGTATGAAGCACATTAAGACATTGACGACTAGGGACTATAAAGAGTCTGTAAAGAAAGGCGGCTGCGGAGAATGCCAGACATCTTGTCAGTCAGCTTGTAAGACATCCTGCACGGTTGGAAATCAGAGCTGTGAGAATGCAAATAAATAAGGAATCGAATAGTTTCTTAGGCATAAAGGTTTTCGAATAAAAGTGTGAAAGAGCGAGTAGGGGAGAAAAGGATCTCTCCTACTCGATTGTTCGTATTAGATGATTATTATACAGGAAGGAAAAGAAATTGATACATCAATATAAAAACAACGGATACAATATCGTCTTGGATGTCAACAGCGGTTCGGTGCACGTTGTCGATGACATCGTATATGACGTGATTGCCTGTATGGTGGAGAATCAGCTGGAAAATGTAGAGAGGGCAGCAGCATACGGGGTATTGGAAGAGAAATTTGCTGACAGGACAGAGGAGTTATCTGAGCTTGTCGATGAGATATATGAACTAAAAGAGAACGGAATGCTTTTTACAGAGGATATTTACGAAAAGAGCATTGATGCATTCAAAAACCGCACGACTGTTGTTAAGGCGCTGTGCCTGCATATTGCCCACGACTGTAACCTCAAATGCAGATACTGTTTTGCAGAGGAGGGGGAGTATCACGGCAGACGCGCATTGATGAGCTTTGAGGTTGGGAAAAAGGCGTTGGACTTTCTGGTGGCTAATTCGGGCAGCCGTGTGAACCTGGAGGTGGATTTCTTCGGCGGGGAACCACTGATGAACTGGCAGGTAGTAAAAGACCTGGTAGCATACGGCAGAAGCCTTGAGGAACCGCATCACAAGAAATTTCGCTTTACACTCACGACAAACGGTATTTTATTGGATGATGACATCATTGACTTTGCCAACCAGGAGATGGCAAACATTGTGCTGAGTGTGGATGGCAGAAAAGAGGTCAATGACAAGATGCGCCCTCTTGCCGGGGGACAGGGGAGTTATGACCAGATCATTCCCAAATTCAAAAAGGCTGCCGAGAGCAGAAATCAGACAAACTATTATGTGCGCGGCACTTTTACGCACTTTAACAAGGATTTTGCGGCAGATGTCTGTCATCTGGCTGACCTGGGATTCAAACAGATCTCTGTCGAACCGGTCGTGGCTCAGGTGAGCGAGGATTATGCGCTTGTGGAATCAGATATTCCCGAGATCCTTGCAGAGTATGACAAGCTTGCGGCTGAGATGATCAAAAGACATAGAGAAGGGAAAGGTTTTCATTTCTTCCATTTTATGATTGATTTGGAGGGTGGTCCATGCGTATATAAGAGACTGTCCGGCTGTGGTTCAGGCACAGAGTATCTGGCTGTGACGCCATGGGGGGATTTGTACCCATGTCATCAGTTTGTCGGTCATGAGGATTTTCTGATGGGAAATGTGGATGACGGCATCACAAACACGGATATCCGCGATCGGTTTAAGGCATGTAATGTATATTCCAAAGAGAAGTGTAAGAACTGTTTTGCCAAATTTTACTGCAGTGGTGGATGTGCGGCCAATTCTTACAATTTCCATGGAGATATCAATGATGTTTATGATCTGGGATGTGAGCTTCAGCGGAAGCGCGTTGAATGTGCAATCATGATCAAGGCTGCTCTTGCTGAGGAAGCTATATAGTAAAGGAGTTATATAAGTTATGAAGAAAAACAAAGGTGTGGTCACGCTGCTTGTGACAGTGCTTGTCATGGCGGCGTTAGGATTTGTGGCGATATGGGGTATTGGCACAGAGAAAGCTGGTTCCGCGGCAGGAATCAGGCAGGGGCTTGACCTTGCAGGCGGTGTGAGTATCACATATCAGGTGGTGGGAGAGGAGAATCCTTCTTCCGAGGATATGGCGGATACGATCTATAAGCTGCAGCAGCGTGTACAAGGTTATAGTACAGAGGCACAGGTATATCAGGAAGGTTCTGACCGGATCAATATCGAAATCCCCGGTGTATCAGATGCCAACTCGATCCTTGCTGACCTGGGACGCCCGGGTGCACTGTACTTTATCGCACAGACAGATGCGGATGGAAACCAGAACTATTCCTATACAGGTTATGGTGCGACAGGCTTCTCGCTGAATAAGACGATCGAGGAACTGCAGGCTGACGGAAGCATCGTTCTCGAAGGCACGGATGTGGAGGCGGCAGACGGTGGTTCAGCAAATGATGATCTTGGAAACAGTCAGTTTGTCGTAGACCTTATCTTTACAAGCGAGGGTACAACGAAGTTTGCAGAAGCCACGACCAAGGCATTTGCAAACGGTCAGTCAATTGGTATCTATTATGATGGGGACTTTATTAGTGTTCCAAATGTGAAGGCAGCTCTCACAGATGGTAGGGCGCAGATTTCCGGAATGGGAACCTATGAACAGGCGGAGCGCCTTGCGAGCCAGATTCGTATCGGTGGACTGAAGTTGGAGCTGGAAGAACTTCGCTCAAACGTAGTAGGCGCACAGCTCGGCGAGGAAGCGGTGAGGACAAGTCTGCTGGCAGCATTGATCGGTTTGGTTATCATTGCGCTGTTTATGATTATCGCATATCGGATTCCGGGTTTTGCGTCAGTGCTGGCATTGATCATCTATACCTGTCTGATCGTAATCTGTCTGAATATATTTGAGCTTACACTGACACTTCCAGGTATTGCTGGTATTATCCTTTCGATTGGTATGGCGGTAGATGCAAACGTAATCATCTTTGCGCGTATCAGGGAGGAGATCACGGCGGGTAAGACCGTCAGAAGTGCGATTGAGAGCGGTTTTCAGAAGGCGCTCTCGGCGATTGTCGATGGCAATGTGACAACGCTGATCGCGGCGTTTGTGCTTGGCATCAAGGGTTCTGGTACAGTGAAGGGCTTTGCATATACACTTGGTCTTGGTATTGTGCTCTCCATGTTTACGGCACTCTTTGTCACAAGACTGATTCTCAGGGCACTTTTTGCAGTAGGAATCAAAGATGAAAAATTCTATGGCAGGAATAAGGAGAGGGCGACCGTCAATTTCCTTGGAAAGAAAAATATATTCTTTGCCTGCTCGATTGCAGTGATTATTTTGGGCTTTGTGTTTATGGGCATCAATGGCGCTTCTACGGGCAGGGTATTGAATTATAGCCTTGATTTTGTGGGCGGTACTTCTACCAATGTCACATTTAATGAGGATATGGATCTCACCACAATCGATGAAAATGTCGTACCCGTGTTCAGCAGCGTGACAGGTGATGGTGCAGTTCAGGTACAGAAAGTTGCAGGTTCCAATGAGGTCATCTTCAAGACAAGGGAGCTGAACCTGTCAGAGAGGGAGCAGTTAAACAGTGCTTTGGTGGAGCAGTTCGGTGTCAATGAGGAACTGATCACAGCAGAAACGATCAGCTCCACGATCAGCTCTGAGATGAAGAGCGATGCGGTTATCGCAGTGATTATCGCTACAATCTGCATGCTGATCTATATCTGGTTCCGGTTCAAGGATATCCGCTTTGCTGCAAGTTCTGTGGCGGCATTGGTACATGACGTGCTTGTTGTCCTTGCTTTTTACGCAGTTGCAAAGGTTTCTGTGGGCAGCACATTTATCGCGTGTATGCTTACGATTGTAGGTTACTCGATCAATGCAACCATCGTTATCTTTGACCGTATTCGGGAGAATCTTGGCTCTATGATGAAGAAGGATTCATTGGAAGAGCTGGTCAACAGGAGTATCAGTCAGACACTTTCGAGAAGTATCTTTACATCACTGACAACCTTTATCATGGTAGCTGCACTGTATGTACTCGGTGTGACTTCGATCAAAGAGTTTGCGCTGCCGCTTATGGTAGGTATTGTGTGTGGTACGTACTCTTCGGTATGTATCACAGGTGCGCTCTGGTATGTGCTCCGAACGAAGATTAAGAAAGCATAAAGTTTTGTCTGGGCTGCAGCTTCTGTGCTGTGGCCTTTTCCGTATAGGGAATCGTTTCAAAGGAGAGATGGGAATATGGAGACTGCAAAGGGAAGATTCGGAGTTTCAGCGGCTGTCCTCAAGTGGATTGCGGTCGTGACTATGGTGATTGATCATTTTGCGGCAGCAGTGTACTGGCAGACAGTAGGATATAACTATGAATCCTATTTTGTCATGAGGAAAATTGGCAGAATTGCTTTTCCGATCTACTGTTTTCTGCTTGTGGAAGGTTTCTTTCACACGAGGAATGTGAAAAAGTATTTGCGAAACTGTCTGCTGTTCGCGATTATTTCAGAAATTCCGTTTGATATGGCAATTTTTGGAAAGATTGTCTATCCGCAGGGACAGAATGTGTATTTCACACTCTGTATCGGACTGGGTGCGCTGATCATGCTGGATCAATACCGGGAAAAATATGAGCCCGGATATGTGCTGCTGAGACTGCTTATTATCGCGGCGGCGGCGTATATTGGCGAGGTACTGGATGTGGATTACCACTGGAAGGGCGTTTTATTTATTATTATGTTTTACTATATCAGGAATATGCGGGAATGGATCCGGAATCTGGCAGTGATCGGTGCGTTTGCATATGAGGTGACGGCGCCGCTTGCCGTGATACCAATTCATTTTTACAATGGGAAGCGGGGTTTACAGATTAAGTACTTGTTCTATGCAATTTATCCGCTGCATTTGCTGGTATTTGGATTGATTCGGTTTTGTTTGATGGGAAAAGGGTGAGGATGAATGTATACATATGAGATGAATGCAGGCTACAGTGCCATGGATGCATCGCTGCGCATGACGGTACCTGCTATATTGGATTGTTTTCAGGACGCGGCGATTTTTGAGGCGGAAAACGGACGCATCACGGTCGGGTATCTCTACAGCAGACATATTGCATGGCTTTTAAGCTCATGGCAAATTGTGATTGACAGGCGGCCAAAACTCAATGAGCGAATCAAAGTTACGACATCGCCATATGATTTCAGGGGATTTTTGGGCTATCGGAATTTTATGATGACGGGTGAGGATGGAGCGATAATTGTCAGAGCGGCATCGATCTGGACGCTGGTCGACAAGGAAAAACTCTGTCCGGAAAAACCGACGAAGGAGCTGAA
>JAIEEY010000305.1 GCA_029067205.1 Lachnospiraceae bacterium | reverse complement strand
AGCTTTTTTGCTTTAGCTTTTTTGCTTTAGCTTTTTTGCTTTAGCTTTTTTGCTTTAGCTTTTTTGCTTTAGCTTTTATCTTAGCCACTACGCTTTCTCACGGACTTTGCAGCGTAGTGCAAAGTCCTAGGCTGAAATGTAACGAAATATACTGTATTTCCGAAAAAATTTATTGATACTCTTTCTGCCGTTAACACAGAAAGGGTTTTAAGGTATTAGGATCGATAAAGCATCTGGATTAACTATATATTTTCAATCTGCCAGTCAACCGGCTCCACTCCGTTTGCCTTCAGGAATTCATTTGCCTGACTAAAATGCTTACACCCGAAAAAGCCATTGTTTGCAGACAACGGACTTGGATGCGCTGCTTTCAGAATCAAATGTTTGGGATTCGTAAGCATCGGAATCTTGCGCTGTGCCGGTTTCCCCCACAGCAAATACACAATTGGTCTATCCTGTGCATTGACCGCCTGAATAATGGCATCTGTAAACTTCTCCCACCCTTTTCCCTGATGAGAATTTGCCTGATGAGCGCGCACAGTGAGAACCGTATTTAGCAAAAGTACTCCCTGATCCGCCCACTTTTTCAGATAGCCATTATTTGGAATATAACATCCGAGATCCGCATTTAACTCCTTGTATATATTCTGTAAAGAGGGGGGCAGCTTCGTCTGACTTGGAAGTACCGAAAAACTCAATCCATGCGCCTGATTTACATTGTGATAGGGATCCTGTCCTAACAAAAGCACCTTCACCTTGTCAAGCGGCGTAAAATGCATTGCGTTAAAAATGTCATCCGCAGGCGGAAAAACCTGCGTGCTGCTATATTCGTCCTTAACGAACTGGTACAATTCCTTGTAATATGGCTGATGGAACTCTTCCTGCATCGCATCCAACCATTCTCCTGTCAACATTGCCATAATCATTTCTCCTTTGTATCATTTATAATCTTACTGAAATCCCCTGACTTCTCAAATATTCCTTGACTTCCCTGACCTCCAGCTCCTTGAAATGAAAGAGTGAAGCCGCCAGTACTGCATCTGCTTTCCCTTCTGCAAAGGCATCATAAAAATGCTTCAATTTTCCGGCGCCGCCCGATGCAATGACTGGAATGGAGACATTGTCAGATACCGTTCTGGTAAGCTCGACATCGTAACCGTTTTTTGTCCCATCACAGTCCATGCTTGTGAGCAGTATTTCCCCAGCACCGAGCTCATTTGCCTTGACTGCCCATTCCACAGCATCGATACCCATGTCAATTCGACCACCATTTTTATAGATATTCCATCCGCTCCCGTCAGCCCGCCTCTTCGCATCGATCGCAACGACAACACACTGACTGCCAAACTTATCTGCCGCCTCACTGATCAGCGCCGGATTCATGATCGCCGCACTGTTCACCGCCACCTTGTCCGCGCCCTCGCGGAGTATCGCTTTGAAATCCTCCACCGTTCTGATACCGCCTCCAACTGTAAAGGGTATAAACACCTTCTCGGCAACCCTTCGCACCATATCCACCTTCGTGGCACGGTTGTCCGACGATGCCGTGATGTCCAGAAAAACAACTTCATCCGCCCCAGCTTTGTCATATGCCGCCGCGATTTCGACAGGATCGCCTGCGTCAATTAAATTGACGAAATTGACGCCCTTGACAACTCTTCCATTATTTACATCCAAACAGGGAATAATCCTCTTTGTAATCATTCTTTATACCCCCTGCGTGCTCCAGCACGCATACCAATCAAAAGTTTGAAAGTGACCTTCTTTCAAACCTTTCCTCCATCTCAGAGTATTGGCCATCTTATTTATAAGATCACAAAATTTCGTAATATCTGCAGTCCCACATCAGAACTCTTCTCTGGATGAAACTGACAGGCAAACACATTCTCCTTTTCAACCGAGGCATGGATCTGTGCCGCGTACTCGGTTGTTGCTGTCACAATCTCTGGTTCCTCCGCCTGCAGATAATATGAATGCACGAAATATACATAAGAATCCTCGCTAATTCCCCGAAACAGTCTTCCAGTATTTGGAAATTTAAGCGAATTCCAGCCTATCTGTGGCACTTTCAGCCCCATTGTATCTGGTATTTTTACAATCTTTCCCTTTAAAATCCCAAGTCCTTCTACTCCAGGCGTCTCCTCGCTGGACTCAAACAGCAGCTGCAGTCCCAGACAAATTCCCAGGAAAGGAGTTTTTCGCGAAACCACTTCCTGAATAATTTCCTCCAGCCCATATCCCCTGATCTTTTCCATGGCATCTCCAAAGGCACCTACACCTGGCAAGACCACTTTCTCTGCACTTAAAATTTTCTCCTTATTCCTTGTGATAACTGCTGTTTCTCCCAGTGCTAACAATGCCTTTTCCACACTCTTTATATTCCCAGCGTCATAATCAATTACGGCTATCATATGTACCTGCCTTTCTATACCGTAAAAGGATACCTCAAAGCGGTACCCTAATTCCCTGCTATGATATCATTGAGCGCGATCGTGTAAGACAATGCATCTTGATTGTTGATAATTACTCTGGCTTCTGTCTCATCCAGTCCATACTTTGATTCTAGTGTATTTAAAATATTTGCCTTGATTGCATCAACTTCTGCCATTACCCCATACCTTTCCGCATCGGCATTGACAGTGTCATAAGCCGCCAGTCCGCGTAACAGCGCATCGAGTGCCTCCACTTCACGTCCCATCTTTACATTCGTCTGATAAGAGTCATAACGTCGCTGAACCTTAAAAATCACTTCACTTCTCGCCTTGATTAATCCGTCAGACTCCCTGTCGTCAAGATCCATGCCATAGGTCGCCTCATATACAGTCTTATAATCCCCGTCATAATACGCGTTTCGTGCTGTCTGCAGGAATCCTTGTGCAGAAAGGACATTGGTCGACAAAACAACTGCACCACCCACGGAAGCGCCAAAAGCAACAGCAGCAGCAATCTTTTTGGGCGGGATACGCTTTTTTGGCCCCTCTGCTGCAAGCTTTGCCTTCTTTGCCTCTTTCTTAGCAAGCTTTTCCTTCTTTTTCTGTGCCGCCGCTTCCTGTTTTACCCTGTTTGCAGCTGCCTTCTCCTCTGCTTTTGCTTTTTTAGCCTCCTGCTTGGCAAGTTTCTCCTCTTCTTTTTTGGTCAGATTCTCCTGTTTCTTTGCCTCTTTTGCCTCTTTCTCCGCAGCAAGCTCCTCCTCTGTCGGCTCTGGTACGAACTCTTCTGTCAACAGATTAAAGAATTTACCTAATTTCCCGGGTTCCTTTGTTCGTTCCATACCTGTGTCATCCGAGCTGGCGTTATCGCCTTTTTTCTTTCTTGCAGCCGCTTTCTTCTCTTTTTTCTTCGTGTCATCTTGTGTTGTCTCAGACACTGATACGGGAATCTCTGGAAGTGGCACGCCGTCATCCTCGTCATCTACACGTTTGATGCCCGCATTGACTGATGCTGCCTCATCATCAGCCATCTGATGCAGCAGATCCATCATGTCATCCTGTATTGGCTCATTATTGTCTGATTTCTTGAGCATATCATTGATCTCTGCAAGCTCTGCATCATCATCAAGCATATTTAATACATCCTCAAGATTATCATCCATACTAATCGAAGCATCTTTCTCCTCTTCACTGTCATCCAACAGTGATAAATCAGACATCTCTGTTCCTATTTTTTCAGATTCTGCACTAATATTATCGAACTCAAATTCGTCAATATTCAATTCACCAGCCATCTGAAGTTCTGTCTCTGATTGGATTGCCTGATCGAGTCCTTCAATACTCAACTCACTCCCCTGAAAAGGCTCCTCCGCTGCTATTTCAATATCTTCTAATTTAAGTTCGTCCTCTGCCCCCGGCATATCAATATCCTCCAAACTTAATTCTTCTCCTGTATCTGACATATCTGGTGTATTTATGTCGTTTATCCCAAATCTTTCTATATCTTGTTCTTTCATGTCCGGCTGTTTTGTTTCAAACGCCTCCATCTGCGGTTCCCCGAATGATTCTGCGTCTGCTGCTTCCAGCCCCTCTATCTGCAGCTTCTCAAACAATTCTGTATCTGTCATTTCCAACGACCCAGACGGTGTTTCCCCTGTCGTTTCTGCATCCATTATGCCAAGTCCTTCATCTGGCATCACAATATCTGACAAATCTAAATCAGACAGATCTAAATCCGGTATCTCCAGATCAGGTATTTCCAAGTCAGGCGCTTCTGGTATCTCAAGTGAGTCAATATTGATTTCTTCCATTAAAACCGGCTCATTTACAGATATCGCCAAATCCTCTGGAGACACTGGCGCCGCCGCTTCCGTAGTTTCTCCTGCTATCACTGGTTCTTCCATGATTGGTTCCTCCCCTGAAATGATACTTTACTTATGAATGCCCAAATTCCCTCAGATACTCAACTGCATTCATGCCTATGCTAATTCCCTTATCGCTCAATTCCTCAGTCATCTGGTACAATGAAGCATTAATTCGGAAAAAACTTGCTTTCTGATTATAAAATGCAACCTTTTCAAATGGCCACCTGATAATATTGGGCAGATTCAGTTCCACTCCCAATTCAAGGATACAGAGCTTTTTGTTGAGCGTCCGCTGCAACCACTTTGTATACTTCTCCCACTGCTTCTGATAACCGTCCTCTATATAATTCTGCTCGCACAGAATATTATTGTAAGTCAATGGTTTTCCACAGACAGGACACTTGGGTATTTCAAGGGAATCCAATCCCACCTTATCCAATATCGCCTGTTTTACCAAATCCGAAAATTCTTTAGAAGGATACAGATCACTGCAGCACTTGTCACTACATTGAAACATTTCATAATTTCCACAGGGTTCAACGAGTCTCTCTCTGTCAAATGCTGCTTTCTTGATATTCTCATCAATGCATGTCGTAATCACAAAATAATCTTTATCTTTGATCATTTCGCAGAGATTCTGATATGCATCCACAAGTCTTCCATCATTGTGTTCCATCAAAAAACGGTGCTCAAGGAAAGGCACTGTCCACTCGAGCATCTGATTGATATCAACTTCTTCCAGTGCGGACATAAGATGCGGAAACCTGCCGATATCACCAAAATCCTCATTAAACTCCTCACCAACACCTATCAGTACCATGTCCGCATCCGCGATCTTCTCTAACAATAATTGATGTCCCTTCACGATCTCCATCTCGTCCATGCTATCTCCTAACTTGCTAAAGCCGGGCATTCATCCCGGCTCTATCTTTTTTTGTGCACACGTCGATGCTAATGTATAAAACCATAAGTCTTCTCTGCTCGATTGTGCAAGGCATATAAGAAAAAGCTTATCTTGCAAGCAGCTCGTCAATAACCCTAACTAGATTTCCAATCTCAGGTTTGGACAACTGTGCATCAGCACCCAAATCTTCACCTTTTCTCTTCATCTCCTCATTGACAAGCGAGGAGAAAATAATTACTGGTATATGCTTTGTTTCCTCGTCTGATTTGACAAGCTTTGTCAGGCGGTGCCCATCCATAAGAGGCATCTCGATATCTGTAATCAGAAGATGTACCTCATTGTCCAATGTTCCCGCATCTCTGCACTTCACTATGTATTCCCAGGCTTCCTCACCGTTCTCAGCCTTAATGATATTATCATACCCTGCTTTCTTGAGAGAATCAATAATGAGCTTTCTCAGAAGAGAAGAATCTTCTGCGATCAGAATCGGAACTTCTGAATTTTCCCTTGCACCCAACGCCTCAATCTCCGTCACTTTGAGTCCAGTTTCAGGATTGATATCAGTAATGATCTTCTCAAAATCCAGAATGATGATAATCTTTCCATCAATCTTAATGATACCTGTAGAAATACCATCTTCTGCTGATGTTACTGTCGCACCTGGTTTAATAATATCAACCCACGAAACTCTGTGGATACCGATTACTGCGTCAACATGAAAAGCAATGTCGAGTTTATTAAAACTTGTGATGATAAATAAGCCGCCTGGCTGGGACTGTCCGCGCTGAAGACAATTGCGCAGATCGATCGCTGTAATCATCGAATCACGCGGCATAAAGATGCCTTCCACGCTGGGATGCGCATTCGGTACAGGTGTCACGGGTGAATAGGTAATAATCTCCCTGATCTTTGCCACATTAATGCCATAAGAATTTCCATCCACCACAAATTCCAATACTTCCAACTCATTTGTTCCGTTCTCCAAGAGAATCTTAGTCTCCATATTAAACCTCCATTCTATCAGATAATCAAAAATACACTTTCGTATTTTCAATCTCTTTATCCCACTGCTGTGCAGAATATTTGTCTTTCACTAATTATAACATATATATATGAATAATTACAAATATTTTCAGAAAATTTTTCATTTTTTATTCACATCTACTATTTCAGTTTCACTGTACATGTTTGTCCCTTTGCAGATGCCCTCAGTGTCAATGTCTGGATTTCCTCCTCCGTCATGTCATTAATCTCTGCGACAGCAACTACATCAACAATCTCGCCCGCATGTACTACTTCCATATAAGATGCAAGATCATTGGGAATCATTGTGTTCAAAACCGTCGCTGATGTCGAATCATTGATATTCACCCGCATCTTAATGTCATAATCAAACAAATTGCAGTCTATATCCTCCTCTGGCAGCCCTTCCAGATCAAAATGTATTACCAGAAGTTTTTTGCCCTGGGCAGCGGATACACTGAACCCTGAATTATCCTGTGGATAAGAGCTGCATAGTTCAAATGACTGATACCGGATAATCAGATCATCTATATCCAACTCTGCTGCAAAATCAAGATCTGCCACAATCTGCACCTGTTCGGCCCCGGATTCCGTTTCTGTCGCTGGAGTCTCTGAGGAAGAGTCATTTGGATTCGTCTCCTCCTCCGTTTGCGTCGTGTTTGTCTCTTCTTCCGTTTCCGGTTCAGAAACCTCCTGACGGGCTGCCATTGCAGCCGACACTTCCTGCTCACTTGCAATTTTATAATTATAATTAGATGAATATTTCAACAGCAGTCCAGCTGCATATTCTGCAATAATCTCTGACTGCTCTGTTGTAAGCTCTGGCATGGAATCCACACAGCCAGTCAGCAGCACTGCTGACATCGCCAGAAGCCCTAAAATTTTCCCCTTTTTCAAAACCGACACCTCCGTTTATTTCGTCTCGAGTTCAAACCAGAACTCGACACCATTGGTATAATTGATAACACCGTAATGCTGATTCATGGATTCCATGATTGCCTTTACGATGGACAATCCAACTCCGCTGCCCCCATATTCACGCGTTCTCGCCTTATCTACCTTGTAAAATTTCTCCCATATATGAGGAAGGGACTCTTCCGGTATCGGCTCACCTGTATTAAATACACTAATCCGCACTCTGTTGGCATATTCTTCTTCGATCAATCTATATTTAATCTCAATGATCTTATCCCCATTTACATGATTCATTGCATTACTGAAAAAATTCCGCACAATCTCTTCCGTCTTAAACTCATCCGCCCATACAAAAATCGGCGCAGACTCATCAAGTCTTACATTTACCTCATTCTGGCCGATCAGTATCTCTGCTGATGCAATAAAATTTTTGACAAGCGCTGTAATGTCAAACCGTTCCATGGTAACAACATCATTGCCAAATTCCAGCTGGTTTAAGTCTAGCAATTTTCTGACCATCGTGTTCATTTTCCCAGCCTCATCTATAATTACATCACAGTAAAAATCCCTGCTCTCAATATCGTCGTCATTGATACCTTCCTTAAGACCTTCCGCGTAGCCCTGTATCAGTGCGATTGGTGTCTTAAGTTCGTGGGATACATTGGACAAAAACTCTTTACGCATCTCATCAATCTGTTCTTTTTTCTCTATATCCCGCATCAGTTCATTGTTTGCGGTTTTCAGCTCTGATATAGTCTTTTCCAGCGTACTCGACAGTTCATTCATATGCTCGCCAAGCAGATCAATCTCATTCTGCCCACGGCTGTCATATTTTGTCTCAAAGTTGAGCTTTGTCATCTCCTCAGAGATATTCTTCAACTCCATGATCGGTCTTGTGATTCTTGTCGTCACAAACCAGATCAGCACTGCACTGATTAAAGTAGTGATAACCCCCACATAGGCCAAAAAACGGTTGGACAGATTCACGCTGTCGCGTATACTCTCAATCGGGGAACGGATCAGGAACAAATTTCCATTGTTGAGAAGTCCCCACATCTCCAAATATTCTGTACCGGTGGACTTGTCCATAACCTTTGCCATGTAATAATCATTGCCCTCGTCCAGATATGCAATATCACTGCCTGGCCGGAAAAAATTATCGTACAGCCTGCGCTGTAGTTTATCCACGTCCCTCGTGCTGGATATCTGGGTATTTGACGCGGCATCAATGACTAACAGCCCGATATTGTACATATCGCAGGTTTTCCGCAGTTCAAGACCAAACTCTTCCGACGATATGTCGCCGTTTGCCATCACTTCATTAATTCTGAAATATGCATCCTTTATGGCATTTTTCTTATTCTGTATATAGAAATTCTCCAAGAAAATATTGTTAATGATCCAGCAGAGAATAATCGTCCCCGCCATCACAGCAATAAAAACGATTGCAATCTCCTGTTTGATGGAACGTTTACTGAAAAGTCTGGCGAAAAGTTCTTTCAATTGCTTCATATTTCCAGTTTGTACCCCATTCCCCAGACAGTTTTAATCAAATCTCCTTTTTCGCCTAACTTGCTTCTGAGTTTCTTCACATGAGTATCAATTGTTCTGGCATCGCCAAAATAATCATAATTCCATACGCTGTTGAGAATCTTTTCCCTCGACAGTGCAATCCCCTTGTTCTCCATAAAATATGTCAAAAGCTCAAATTCCTTAAAGCTTAAATCGATCGTTCGCCCATCAATCGTAACGACGTGGGCAGCCTGGTCGATCGATATCCCACCATAGGAGAGTACCTCATCTTCTGTGATCTGATTCGTTCTGCGCAGAATTGCTTCCACCCTCGCCACCAGTATCTTAGGACTGAAAGGTTTCGCAATATACTCATCCACACCCAGTTGAAAGCCTTGAAGTTCATCGCGCTCATCAGTGCGGGCTGTCAGCATAATAATAGGTACTTTGGAATAACTTCTCACTTCCCTGCAGACCTGCCACCCGTCCATCTTGGGCATCATCACATCCAATATGATCAGCGCAATATCCTGATTATCAAAAAAGATATCAAGCGCCTCACTTCCGTCACCTGCTTCCAGCACTTCATAATTCTGTTTTACAAGGAAATCCTTCACAAGCTTGCGCATCCTGCTCTCATCATCTACTACAAGTATTTTAAGCCTATTCATATCAAAATCATATCCTTATTTTACTCAGCAATCAAGAGTTCTTTCTCTTTTTCCCTGATCACCCGTTCCCTGTCAGACAGCTGCTGTTCCCACTCAGCATATCGATTTTGAAGTACTCTCTCATAATTTAATACCGTTGGTTTAGAACTTGTGGTCGATATCACAAACATAACAATCACCAGCGCCAGCAGTCCGATATTAACTAGTATTGAAGTTTTTCTACTAAAAAATTCCTGCTTTGGCTTTTCTTTCTTGACAGGCCTGCGGCTTGCCTGTATTCTCTCTATTGTCTGATTGGCACTTTCCCTCATACTGTATACACCATATACAGGTATGTTGTCAACCTCCTCATCCAGCAGAGGATTTTCCCGTAATATTCTCTGCAGTCTTTTGAGAAAATCGTAGCCTACTGGTGTTTTAAACACACGGTTGTTTAACGCCTTTTTGTATACCGCGCTCACCATCTCATAATTCTGGTAATCCAGTTTTTCTTCTAGCCGCTCTATGCGAAGCTGTTCATTCTGAGCGAGTTCCGCATCCTGTTGTGTTCCAAACTGAAAACCGTCCACAACCCAATCTGTCTTATCTGCCATCTGGTATTCCCTGCCTTTCACTGATGCCCGTCAGCAAGATCAATCATAATCCCTCTATGATCTTGTAGGTTTCCTCATACAGTGCCGCCAGACGTTCCATCTCATCATCGAGATTCATGTCCTGAACCCTGAGTTTCTCCACCATCGGTATCAGCAGGTGATACATCTCGTTGATTCCAAGATTTGATACAAATCCTTTCATCGTATGCGCTCCCTCAAAGGCCTCTTTACAGTTTCCCTTCTCGTAAGCTTCCTTCAGCTTGTCAAAGCTGGAGTCGTCAAGAAATTTTCTAAGACATTTCAGATATAGATTCTCATTGTTCAAAAAACGCTTCATTGTACCATCTACGTCAAATCCTTTTTCCTCTAAAAATTTCTTCTGATTTGCATCCATATGGTCATCCTCCATTCATCCTACTGCCTCTATGTATCATTAATCCTGCATCAGTCCACTCACATCAAGTATCAGTGCGATACTGCCATCACCGAGCTGTGTGCAGCCTGATATGCCATGTACCTTCTTCACATATGGCGGTATCGGCTTTACAACAATCTCCTGTGTACCAATCAGTTCATCGATCAATACGCACAGCGTATTTCCTTCGTACTCGAGTAAGAGCATTACACCGTCTTCTACATCGGTCACGGCATCCTCCAAATCATACTTCTGGCTCAGTCTTAGAATCGGATAACACTCGCCGCGGATCATGACATATTCCTCACCGTTTGGCTCATGGATCAGCTGGTCATCCGTCACACGGATAAACTGCTTGATCGCCCCAGTCTCCATAACGAACTTCATATTGCCGTTTCTCATGACAATACCATCTATGATCGCCATCGTCAAAGGTATCTTCATCGTCATCGTAGTGCCTTCGCCCTCGACAGAATCGATGTCCAGCACTCCGCCGATCTTCTGGATATTCTTCACGACAACGTCCATACCTACACCGCGTCCAGAAAACTCAGTAACCTTTTCCTTTGTCGAAAATCCAGGGAACGTGATGAACTGAAAGATTTCTTTGTCCGTATAATCACTTTCCACGCGGTTGTCAGGAAGTATACCATTCTCCCATGCTTTCTTGTATAGCTTATTTCTATTGAGTCCTTTTCCATTATCCCTCACGGAAATCCATACCTTGCCGCCCTCGTTCTTTGCCTCAAGCGTCACCCTCGCCGGCTCCGTCTTGCCGGCAGCAGCCCTCTCTTCTGGCATCTCAACACCATGATCGACAGAATTCCTGACCAGATGCATCAACGGATCAGATATGTTTTCTATGATGTTCTTATCCACTTCTGTCGTGTCGCCTATCATCTCAAACTCAATGTTCTTGCCAAGTTTTCTTGACATATCAAACACAGTCCTGTTCATCTTCTGGAATGTATTCGTAAGCGGCATCATACGCATTGACATGATAAGCTCCTGCATCTCTGTCGTAATCTTTGACAACTGTGACGCAGCCTTCTGGAAGTTTGTCAGATCCAGATTTGGCACCTGCAGGTCTGGATTCTGCAATACAACGGACTCTGCAATAACCATCTCGCCCATCAGATCCATCAGCATATTCATCTTATCAATATTGACACTCATGAATGCCTGTTTTACTTCTTTTTTCTTTTTCTTGGTGATCTGCTTCGCCTTGCCGGCTTCCTTCTGAATGACATAATCACCTGGCTGAGGCTCTGCTTCCGCCTCCTTCTTCTGTGTCTCTGGAGCCGCTTCCGGAGCCGCACTGGTCTCTTCCTGTACAGGCTCACCCGAAAATCCCCGCTCAAACTCCGCATTTGAACACTCAACAATCTCGATACTGCGTATTTCAGATGTTGTATCGAGGAGCTCGTGCAGCTTACCCTCTGTGAAATCACCCCTGACAAGCATCCGGAACCCTTCTGCCAATATCATTTCCGATGAGTTCTCGTCTGTAAGGATATCCTCCGGGGTATAGTGTACATCCTCCGTAAATTCCTTCAGGGTGTATGTGGCAGAATATGCACGCAGATTACTCATCTGCGTGTCTTCATGATATGTAATCTTGATACGGAAACATTTCGCATCGCCTGACGCCTGCGGCGCTATATAAAACTGATTGGGACCCAGACCCATGCCTGAAGAAGATGCCGCCGGGGCTGCGTTTCCTTTTGTCTCCCCAGATCCACCGCCCTCACCAGAAGAATCAATCACTCCCTTTAGTTTCACAAGGAACTTATCCATCAGCTCGATTAATTGGGAATTATCGCCGTCTGGGTCATTCCCATCCTTGATCTTCTCCATCTCCCCATTGATAAAATCCAAAACCTGAAATACGATCTCTGTAAGCTCCATGTGCGGTTCTTCGATCCCAATATTTTCACGCAGGTAATAGAATATATCTTCTAGTTTATGAGACACTTTCATAATGTTGTCATACATCATGACACCCGAAGAACCTTTGATCGTATGCATGATTCGAAAGATCTCATTAATACTATTCTCATCAAACGCATCATCATCCTTGGTTTCCAGTACGATCTCCTCAAGATTTTCCAAAAGCTGGCCATTCTCATAGATATATATGTCCACCATTCCGTCTAAATTGAATTCCTCAGCCATGTAGGGCACCCCTTCCATATCAATCATTAATCTTACGTTTTTTTTACATTGTGTTTCCCTTTGACACAATGCAGCTATTTATAATTTTATATCCATTTTGTACAATAGTCAACGTTTTCTGATAATTTTATTTGATCAGTTCCATCCAATTTTTTCTATAGGAAGAATACCAGTCAGCAGAATCGGCATAACCGGACTTGGAACCGCGCTGCTGCCAAGCCTCAGAAATTCTATATCTGCCCTGTCAATCTCGATGCTGCCACACTTTGGACATCTCTCTGACGCGTAGTCGAG
>JAIEEY010000304.1 GCA_029067205.1 Lachnospiraceae bacterium | reverse complement strand
CAAAGCGTTCCAAGCCTCTTCCGATGAAAAAGTTTACAGTGATTGATGATAATATCAAAAAAAGGTAATAGGGCTCGCCAAAACTGTAGAAGACCAGACTTCCCAGAAATAGAAGCAGGTTTCGGCCTTTGGCAGGAAATATATAATATACAATCAAAAAGATTGGCAAAAAAACAAAAATAAATGAAAGGCTGCTAAAAACCATGATGTTCCCCCATATATCATGATATAAGACAAATCTATATAATGTAAAATACCTGCTGTCAGCAAAGGTATTTACAGTGAACGCGTATTATGTAGCTGCAAACATTATTATAGCAAAAATAATCGAATAATGCCATAAAATTATTTGATATTTTTGTACAAACAATACGGTTAATTCTATGGAAAATCCGGCATTTTAGACATTTGTGTCCAAGCGCGCCACCGTAAAATATATGCCGCAGAAAATGAAATATGTTTTTGGAAATCTTAGGAACTGTTAAGAAATAACTTTTAAATAGCGTGCTGGATTTTTCTTCGGGAGTGCCACTCGAAAATCAGGCGCATAGTGGGCTATGTAACTGATTTTTGAGTGGTGCAATCGGAGAAAAAGACAAGCAATATTAAAAGTTATTTTTGAACAGTTCCTTATTGCGGCGGATGAAAAAAACTGTTACATTATATAAAAGTGGAAAAAATTGTTTATGGAGGCAGATATGAGTTTTTTTCATTATAAATATGTCAAAAGAATGACAGCAGTTCTGCTGGCAGTCGTTTTAATGACAACAGGCTGTAAGAGCAAATGGAACGAGTATGGGAATACGAAGATTGTGCTGACGACAGGATTTGACAAGGACGAGGTATTCCGCATTGACAAGACTTCCTGCAGGCTGCCGGAAGTGATGGTCTATCTGACAAACACGAAAAATCAATACGAACAGGCGCTTGGTAGCCAGATCTGGCAGACTTCCTATGAGGGTGAGACGCTGGAAGAGAACCTGAAAGAGACCGTGCTCGCAAGAATTGCCCGCATCAAGGCGATGAATCTGCTGGCCGAAAAATATGGGATAAGCCTCTCGGATGTGGAGACTGGCAATGCGGCGAAAGCGGCAGAGCAGTATTATACTTCCCTGAATGAAAAAGAGCGGCAGCTCTTGGCAGTGGATGAGAAAAGTTTGTGCAAGATGTACGAAGAGTACGCGCTGGCGGGAAAGGTATATGAGTACCTGATTGCGGATATCAATCCTGAGATCAGTGATGACGAGGCGAGAACGATTACAGTGCAGCACATTTTAATCAAGACTTATTCCCTGAATGAGGCGGGAGAGCATGTACCTTATTCCGAACAGGCAAAGAGAGAGGCATATCGAAAGGCACGTGAAGCGCTTCAGAGAGCGCAGAAAGGGGAGAATTTTTTGAGCCTGATCGCTGAGTACAATGAGGACAGCAATTCATCATACTCTTTTGGAAAAGGGACAATGGATGCTGCTTTCGAAGATGCTGCTTTTAACCTCGGAACAGATGAGATCAGTGATATCGTGGAGACAGAGCATGGCTATCATATTATCAAATGCATCAGTACGTTCGACCGGGATGAGACAGACCGAAATAAGGTAAAGATCGTGGAACAGCGCAGAAAAGAGGTTTTTAACGAGGAATACTCGGGATTTGTGGAGGGACTTGCCAAAAGCCTGAACGAGGAACTGTGGGAGACAGTGGAATTTATCAGTGATGCAGAAGTGACGACAAGCAGCTTTTTCGAAGTGTACCATTCTGTGATGGATGATACACTGTCCGTGGAAAGTTCCTTTGATTGACAGAGAATCAATCAATTAGGGAAGGAACCCTGCCCGCCGCGTGCATAATATAAAACCGCAGGTTTTCGGCCTGCGGTTTTAGGTTTCAATTTTGAATCTGAATGGCCTGCGTTTCCTCTCCGATTTGCAGCAAAAGCAGGATTGTGTCCTCTGTTTTCATAAGGTTTTCCGGAACCTGAAAGACAATAAATCCACTTCTGGTCTCACCAGCATCCAGAGCGCTTCCGGTGAGATCACCGCCGCCAAGGAGAGAGACCGGGCTGTACTTTAGTCCGTTGGAGGCAATCAATTGTACCATAAGTTCATCATACATAACTACCGTGGGAAGGAAGCGCACCCCTTCCGATGACCGGTTAGTGATATCCATGTCGATTCGAAGAAAGGATCTTTCCGCATCCGGCTCAAAGTACATGGAACCGCTGGTTATCTTTCCTGTTTCCGCTGCATCTGTTACTGTGACAGTCCAGCTTCCGATTTCCATAGCGCTGCCCAGGGGCTTTACATTGCCGCTGCTTAAATAACCATTGAGTTCTTTTTTGTTTTCCTCTCTGCGCGCCGCTGATTCCTGCAGGAGCAGTCCGGGGGAGAGGTCACAGCAGGCACGTTCCTCGATCAGCTTCTGGTCAATCACATCGGGGTAATAGCCCCATTCGTCGCAGGCAGGCAGGCGTTCGCCGGTCTCCTCCTCGGCCCAGTACACATGGGCAGTCGTCTGTATACCGCCGCGTTCCTTTTCTTCCTCCTCAAATTCCAGAAAAAACCAGGAGGTTTGGTCATTGGCTGTAATGGAAAAGCAGTTGTTTTGCGCTGCCTGTGGATTCCAGCCTTCAGCCTCAGCCAGATGGTACAGCTCCGCAAAATGCAGATCTGTGTTCAAATACGGATATTCGGTGGCAGTTTCGTCTGTTTTGACGGTCAGACCGCCCGCATCGGCGTAAAAGGCTGTCACGGCGTCCTGTGTCAGATATTCAAGGGGATCATCTAAATAATACTGGCAGATATAGGCGATGTAACCGCTTCCGATGCGGTCGGCAATCCGCTCCTGATCGTTGATGTGTCCGTCCGCAATCTGTCTGCTGTCGGGAATATGGATGACGGCCGGTTCATAGCCTTCCAGATCAGGAGTGCGGATCTCGACGCGGATATCAGCGCAGTTCCATCCTTCTTCCACAGTGCCCAGAGTAAATTTTGCAGGCATACCGGCCTCCGCATAGGCAGCTGCTATCTCAGCAAGCGATTTGCTGAGTTCCTCGATCTGGACATAACTGTCAACAGAGATCACCAGCTCCTTGTCTGTGTCGCCGGGTTCCGGTGAAAGTCCCAGTTTCTTAGCTTCATTTAGAACAAAAACGGCAGGATATGTATCGTCAAAGCCTTTGTTGGTATAATCCGTTCCGGCGGGAACAATCTTAAATTCCAGTTCCGGCTGCTCCTTCGGGGAGGCTTTGTAGTAGACTGTGTTTCCATCAGAGACTTCTGTCAAATCAAACTTTTGTTCGTATGTGTTGTCCAAATATTTTGTGACCTCTGGATAAGGGGACTTTTTTTCGGCGCTGCAGCCGGACAACAGCGTTGCGGCAGCCATGGAAAGTATAATGAGACAGCGGTTTTTCATCTTGATCAATGTTTCCTTTCTGATAATTTGTCTGCGCAGTGCGCACTACGTACTGTGCATTGGTGTAAAAACATTATATCATATTATACAGTTGTCGGAGCAGTCAAAAAATAAAGAAAGTCTAAACAAAATATTAATTATTAGCACTCGCATGAATTGAGTGCTAATTTCCTCTTGACTTTTATATTTCCGGGTATTACACTATCTATCAGCGGGATGAAAAATATCATCCAATGAATATATGCAGACACATGATTGCCAACTGTGGATGCATGAAAGACAAAACAAACACAAGAAAGGAATGTGATTTTTTATGGCAGAAAAGCGCGGAAGCTTGTCGATCAACAGTGATAATATTTTTCCAATTATTAAGAAATGGTTGTATTCAGATCATGATATCTTCTACAGGGAGCTGATCTCAAACGGCTGTGATGCCATCACGAAGCTGAAAAAACTTGAGATGATGGGGGAATATGAGTATCCTGCTGATGTCAAGAAGGATATTCATATCATTGTTAATCCGGAAGCAAAGACACTGAAATTTATCGATACCGGACTTGGTATGACAGCGGAGGAAGTTGAGGAGTATATTAACCAGATCGCTTTTTCCGGGGCAACGGATTTTATAGAGAAGTACAAGGATAAGGCAAATGACGATCAGATCATCGGTCATTTCGGACTCGGTTTCTATTCTGCGTTCATGGTGGCGGATGAGGTACACATCGATACCCTTTCCTATCAGAAAGATGCGGTACCCGTGCATTGGGAGTGCGACGGCGGTACAGAATTTTCCATGAAAGACGGGGACAGGACGGCAGTCGGTACAGAGATCACACTGTTTCTCAATGAGGACTGCCTGGAGTTCTGCAATGAGTACAAGGCAAGGGAAGTGATCAAGAAATACTGTTCCTTCATGCCGTACGAGATTTATCTCGAGAAAGCGAATGCGCCGGAGGAGTTCGAAACCATCGATCCCGAGGACAAGAGAGAGGACGATGTGGTTGTAGAGTCCTTTGAGGAGGAGAAGGAGATTCCCGGTGAGGACGGTGCAGAACCGACCAAGGAAAAAGTGCCGAAGTTAAAGATCAGGAAGCGCCCTGTACCTCTGAACGAGACGCATCCTCTGTGGGCAAAGCATCCAAATGAGTGCACAAAGGAAGAGTATATCGACTTCTACCGCAAGGTGTTTGCCGATTACAAGGAGCCGCTTTTCTGGATTCACTTAAATATGGACTATCCGTTTAATATGAAGGGAATCCTCTATTTCCCGAAGATCAATATGGAGTATGAGTCCATCGAGGGAACAATCAAGCTGTACAACAATCAGGTATTTATCGCAGACAATATCAAGGAAGTTATTCCGGAGTTCTTACTGCTGCTCAAAGGTGTGATCGACTGTCCGGATCTGCCGCTGAATGTGTCGAGAAGCGCACTGCAGAATGACGGTTTTGTGACAAAGATCAGCGAGTACATCACCAAGAAAGTTGCGGACAAGCTCTCTGGCATGTGCAAGACGGACAAGGAGAATTACGAGAAGTACTGGGATGATATCAGTCCGTTTATCAAGTTTGGCTGTCTGAAGGATGACAAGTTCTGTGAGAAGATGACAGACTATATCCTGTTCAAGAACCTTGATGGAAAGTATCTGACACTTCCGGAGTGCCTTGAAGTCAAGAAGATCGATCCCGATGAAGTGGAAAACAAGGATGAAAATGCGGCTTCCGCTACAGATGCTGAGACAGGTGAGAAGATAGAGGCCGAGGTCGTTGACGGCGAAACAGCGGATGATGCTGAGAAGGATGCAAAAGAGGAAGAGACAAAAGAGAAGATCATCTACTATGTGACAGACCTTGTGCAGCAGAGCCAGTATGTAAATATGTTCAAGAAGGCAAACATGGATGCGGTCGTGCTGCCTGACAAGATTGACCAGCCATTTGTATCCCAGCTGGAGTCAAAGAATGAGGGAATCAAGTTTGCCCGTATCGATGCAGATCTGACAGATACTTTCAAGGCAGAGAACTCCAAAGAGGAGGAGGAAGAGCTTGCCAGGAAGAGTGAGGAGATCACAGAGGTCTTCAAGAAGGCTGTCAATAATGAAAATATTACTGTGAAAGTAGAGAAACTCAAAAATGAAGAGATCGCTTCGATGATCACTGTATCTGAGGAGTCACGCAGAATGCAGGATATGATGAAGATGTATGCGATGCCGGGAATGGATATGGGCATGATGGGCAGGGAGGGTGAGACACTGATCCTCAATGCAAACAATCAGCTTGTGTCATATGTGCTTGACAACAAAGAGGGTGAGAACGTGGAACTGATCTGTGAACAGCTCTATGATCTGGCATTAATCCAACAGTCACCATTGCAGCCAGAGGCCATGACAAAGTTTATTAACAGAAGCAACAAGATCATGATGCTTTTGACAAAAAATGAAGTCAAGTAGGGGAAAAACTTTTCCCTATTTGCTGTGCGGGATGTGTGCAGCTAAGCTGCTAAATTCCTTACGCACCCCGGTGCATAAAAAATCAGCAGGCGAAAGCCTGCTGATTTTTTATTTGTTAGAATCCATCATATAGAGCTGGGCTATGCGGTCATTTTCGATAAACCAGGAATCTTTGTCCCGAGTGCCTGTTGCCTGGCAGAGTGTACTACAGATGCCAAGTGCAGGATTCCAAAGATAATCCCGCTCCTCATAGATACCGGCCAACACTTGTCTGTCCACAAGACCTGTGAACCCCAGATCTTTCACTGAACTTAGTCCAAGTTCAAAACCTAGCCGGGGATTGGACGTGGAGACAATTACGCCTTCTTTGAGAATATTGCGAATTGTCACACTTTCGTAGCAGCTGCACACAATACCAATCATGTGTACATCACATGCGCGCGTGAGATTTTCGTCACGCAGATCTGTCTGCAGCAGATACCTTCCGTCCTGAGTTGGAAACGTAAAATTTTCATCTGCGGCATCTGAGTAGAGTACAAAACGTCCAACTCCTAAATACACAGCAGGATATTCCCTGCCGCAGTACATCACATAGAGTCCTTCGCGGTATTCACCGGTCGAGGTGCCTTCAAAATCAAAACGCTCCTTCATATTTGCATGTGTCTCCTTTTTCATATTAATAAGAGTTCAGCCATGTCCATTAACTATTTCCATCATATAATATGAAAAACGTGATGACAAGAGGGTAAATCGGGCGGAAAAAACAACAACACACTATTTTCATAAAAGTAGAATTTATAACAAAAAATCCTTTTTTTTGCACTACAACCAAAACTCTGAAAATATTTCCTGCATTTAATTGATAAAGAGAAAATAGAGTGATATTATTAATGGGGATGGTGAAAATGTGACTACAAAAATAGAAAGATATGAAAACAAAGCTTTTTTAAATGACAAATTGGGGAAAATAGGATAGAATAACCTATAAAGACCGTATCAGTAATATTTTATCAAATAATTCAAAAAAGAAGGAAGGTATGACCGCAATATGAGACCAAATCCCAGACCACAGGAAATCTACAGACATTTCAAGGGAAACATTTACCAGATCATCACTCTGGCGCGCCACTCGGAAGACGGCATGAAGATGGTGGTATATCAGCAGCTGCATGCGCCGTATGAGGTTTACGTGCGTCCGCTTGAGATGTTCATGAGCAGGATCGATACCTCAAAGTATCCCAGTGAGAGACAGATTTATCGTTTTGAAAAACTGAATCTCGGGGGTGAGGAATACACAGATCAGGAGAAAACAAAGACTGTCGAAAATGATAGAATGGCGACAGAGAAGAAAACAGATGTTATAAAGAATGAAGGCATCGAAAGTGAATTTGCCCTGGATGCGGGGCTTGTGGCTTTTCTGGATGCAGACTCCTATGAGAAAAAAATTCAGATACTCAGCTCACTTCATTCCAGAATAACAGATGCTATGATTGATACAATGGCGGTGAGCCTTGACACAGAAGTGAAAGAGGGCGATATAGAGATGCGCTACAATGAGATTAAAAACTGTCTCCTGACAATGGAGCGTTTTGAATGCAACCGGCTTAGATCATAGCAAGATTGGAGTATTTATTATGAAATTATTATCAATAGCGGTACCCTGCTACAATTCGGCAGCTTATATGCGCAGATGTATTGATTCCCTTCTTCCGGGAGGGGAGGATGTGGAGATCATCATAGTCAATGATGGTTCTAGTGATAATACACCAGATATCGCGGAAGAGTATCGGGAAAATTTTCCGGGAATCATCAAGGTGGTTAACAAGGAAAACGGAGGTCATGGCTCGGCAGTCAATGCGGGTATTGAACACGCCAGAGGGCTTTATTTCAAAGTGGTGGACAGTGATGACTGGGTAAATCAGAGTGCATATACACAGATCCTGGACAAGCTTAAGGAACTTTTGCAAAGCGGAAAATCCATTGATATGCTGGTCAGCAATTTCGTCTATGAGAAGGAAGGTGAGAAGCGCAAGAAGGCCATGAAGTATCACCACGCTCTGCCGCAGGAGGAGATATTCACCTGGAAAGATGTGCGCCATTTCAGGGTGGGACAGTATATTTTGATGCATTCCGTGATCTACAGGACAAATCTGCTGCGGGATTGTGGACTAAAGCTTCCGGAGAATACTTTTTATGTAGATAACATTTTTGTGTTCAACCCGCTTCCATATGTCAAGACAATGTATTATATGGATGTGAATTTCTACCGTTATTTTATCGGACGTGCAGATCAGTCTGTCAATGAGCAGGTCATGATCGGGAGAATCGACCAGCAGATTAAAGTGAATGAATTGATGGTGGATTATTATGTGGCAGAGAAACAGCATATTATGGCAAATGGCAAGGTGAGAAAATATATGGTTAACTATCTTGATATTATCACGACTGTGTCTTCTGTGCTGTTGATCCGCTCCGGGCTTGAGGAAAATCTTGAGAAGAAAAAGGAACTCTGGCAGTATATCAAAACGAAGGACAAGGTGCTGTGGATGCGTCTTAGGATGGGGCTTCTCGGAAATGCAATGAATCTTCCGGGAAAGCTTGGAAGAAAGATCACTGTCGACGGATATAAGATATGCCAGCGGATATTCCACTTTAATTAGTGCTTGTAATATTGTCGAAAAACAGTTATACTAAAACGAACTATTAATCAAAAAATATGCAGATACGGAGGAGAGATTCATGTATTCACTTGATGAAGTAAGAAAGGTAGATCCCCAGATTGCAGATGCCATCGTGGCAGAGCAGGAGAGACAGAACAGCCATATTGAGCTGATTGCTTCCGAGAACTGGGTTAGTAAGGCAGTGATGGCAGCGATGGGAAGCCCGCTGACGAATAAGTACGCGGAAGGATATCCTGGAAAGAGATATTATGGCGGATGCGAGTGTGTAGATGTTGTGGAAAATCTTGCCATTGAGCGTGCAAAAGAGCTGTTCGGATGTGATTATGCAAATGTTCAGCCGCATTCTGGCGCGCAGGCAAACATGGCAGTGCAGTTTGCTGTATTACAGCCAGATGATACCATCATGGGCATGAATCTTGACCATGGCGGACATCTCACGCATGGTTCTCCAGTCAATATGTCTGGCAAATATTTTCATGTGGTGCCTTACGGCGTGGATGACAATGGTTTCCTGGACTATGATAAGATGCGTGAGCTGGCGCTGGAGTGCAGGCCTAAGATGATCATTGCCGGTGCAAGTGCATATGCCAGGACAATTGATTTTAAGCGTTTCAGAGAGGTATGTGACGAGGTGGGCGCTGTACTCATGGTAGATATGGCTCATATTGCGGGGCTTGTGGCAGCAGGACTTCACCCAAGCCCGATTCCGTATGCAGATGTCGTGACGACAACGACGCACAAGACTTTGAGGGGACCACGCGGCGGACTGATCCTTGCAAACAAAGAGGCAGCTGAGAAATACAATTTCAACAAGGCAATCTTCCCGGGAATTCAGGGGGGACCGCTCATGCATGTGATTGCGGCAAAGGCGGTCTGCTTCCAGGAGGCGCTTGGCAATGCGTTTAAGGTATATCAGCAGCAGATCGTAAAGAACGCGCAGACGCTCTGCAAAGGACTGATCAGCAGAGATATCAAGATTGTTTCAGGCGGCACAGACAATCATCTGATGCTCGTAGACCTTACAACATATGATCTCACAGGCAAGGCTGTCGAGAAGCTGATGGACGAGGCACACATTACCTGCAATAAGAATACGATTCCTAATGACCCGAAATCTCCGTTTGTCACGAGCGGTATCCGCCTTGGAACACCAGCCGTGACGAGTCGTGGCATGAAAGAGGACGATATGGATCAGATCGCAGAGGCTATCGCTATGGTCATAAAGGAGCAGGAAAATGGAATTGCTGGTGCAAGGGCTATTGTGCAGTCGCTTACCGATCAGTACCCATTAATCTAAATTATGAAAGACGAAAAGACAAGCAGACAGGAAAGAAGACGCAGGCGGCTGAGAAACCAGATTTTTGCGTATCTGATACTGATCCTTATGATTGCAATGGTAATGACAGCAGGTTTTTTTGGTGTAAAGAGCATTGTCAATTATGTGAATGATTATAATGAAAAAGTAAACAGAGTGATTGGGGAAGCTGAGTCCAGTGCGGCAGCGGAACAGGACAGCGAGCCGTACATTGAGGAAATTCCAAACAGCAGTGTGGAGGCGATTGAAGGATACACACCGCCGGTTGACGATGATCCACTGGATACACTGATCGAGTCATTGTTGAGCAGCATGACAATGGAAGAGATGATCGCGGGATTGTTTGTCGTGACACCTGAGTCCATCACAGGGGTTGAAACAGCCGTGCAGGCAGGCGAGGGTACAAAAACGGCAGTAACGGAAAATCCTGTGGGCGGACTTATATATGCGCCAAAGAATTTCAATACACCCGAACAGTTTACAGAGATGCTTGCGAACACGAGAAGTTTCGCAAAATATCCAATCTTTACAATAGTGAGTGCTGAGTGCGGCTCAACAGATTATGGCCTGGAGACGACAGCAAAGGCGTCAGAACTTACAGATTCCGACAGTGTCAGACAGGTATATGGAACCATTGCATCTAATCTTATGTCATATGGCATCGATATGAATCTGGCACCAGTCGCAGAGATCGTGTCAGAGGAAGGGGATTCCTCTCTTCAGGGAAGGACTTTTGGCTCGGATGCAGCGGTGGCGGCACCTCTTGTGAACGCGGCGGTGCAGGTAATGCAGGAGACAGAAGTGAGTGCAGTCCTGCAGAAATTCCCCGGTGCTGGGGCTGGTTCCAAAACGTTGGAGGAGCTTAAGAACAGTGAGTTTGTCATATATGATATGGCGATACAAGGCGGTGTGGACTGTATCATGGTGTCGCATATCAAGGTAAATGGTGTCACAGGAGATGATACACCATCATCACTGTCTTCGGTTATGGTCAATGATGTGCTCAGAAATACGTTGGGCTTTCAGGGAGTGGTGATGACAGATTATCTTGATGACAGTGCCATCACGGACAATTACAGTTCTGCTGAGGCTGCAGTTGCCGCCATACAGGCTGGTGCGGATATCCTTTTGGCGCCTGAAGATTACCAGGAGGCGTATGAAGGTGTCCTGCAGGCAGTCATGGATGGCACGATCACGCAGGAGCGTATTTATGACTCTGTTTATCGGATCTATCGTATTAAGTACAAAAATGTGATTGAATCCTTATAAAAAACAGTTGACAAATGAGAAGCAGTGTAGTATAATATATCTTGTCCGTGAGGTGTTGCGGACATGATATACATATGCGATAGTGGCGTAGTTGGTAACGCGCGACCTTGCCAAGGTCGAGACCGCGGGTTCGAGCCCCGTCTATCGCTCTTGTTTTTTGACGGGGAGTCCTTGATTTTCAAGGACTTTTTTCATGCATTTGTTAATGCTAATGTGAAGAAGCAGGAATGGCAGTTTTTCGCATGGGAAACACACCATTATATGGCGCGCCGGCGGCGCGAGTAGGGAAAGGAAATGGAATGATGGATAATTTAGAATTAACAAAGCGGCCAGTGTATATTGTCGGACACAAAAATCCAGATACGGATTCAATCTGTTCTGCGATTGCATATGCATATCTGAAAAATAAATGCAATGATACCAGTGAGTATGTCCCAGCAAGGGCAGGACAGATTAATCAAGAAACACAGTATGTGTTAAATGCTTTTCATACAGATCCACCTGTTTATCTTCACGATGTCATGACAGATGTCAGGGATATCGATATGAACGACGTGGAAGGAGTGACAGAGGATGTGTCACTCAAGAAAGCATGGCATATGATGCGTGACAGAGGAGATGTCACGGTTCCAATCATTACACAGGAAAAATTGACAGGTATCATTACGATTGGCGATATCGCCAACGCATATATGGATGTGTATGACAATGGTATTCTGTCAAGGGCAAAGACTTCTTATAGGAATATATTGGAGACACTGGATGCGGAAATGGTTGTGGGAGAATCAGATGGCTATTTTGAGAGCGGAGAGGTGGTCATAGCGACAGCGAATCCAGATGTGCTGGAGGACTATATCCATCCAGGCGACATGGTTCTGCTTGGAAACCGTTATGAGACACAGCTTTGTGCGATTGAGATGGGAGCTGCATGTGTCGTGGTCACGATGGGGGCAAAGATTTCCAAGACCATACAGATATTTGCCAAGGAACATAACTGTATTTTGATCAGTACGCCGTATGATACAGCGACAGTTGCGCGGTTGATCAATCAGAGTATGCCGATTGGCTACTTTATGCGGCGTGAGAAACTCACAACCTTTAAGATTACAGATAAAACAGAGAGTATCAAGGCTATCATGAAAAAGAAGCGGTATCACGATTTCCCTGTGCTTGACGAGGAGGATAAATACGTCGGCATGATTTCACGCCGGACATTGTTAAACCTGCGCAAAAAGCAGCTGATACTGGTTGATCACAATGAACTCTCGCAGACCGTTGATGGGATAGAGGCTGCAGATATCCTCGAAATCATAGATCACCACAGAATCGGTACCCTTGAGACTGTCTCGCCTGTATTTTTCCGAAACCAGCCACTTGGCTGTACGGCAACCATCATTTATCAGATGTATCAGGAAAAGGGTATTGAGATTCCCCAAAATATTGCAGGTCTCATGATGTCTGCAATCATTTCCGACACCTTGATGTTCCACTCGCCGACTGTTACAGAGGTAGATAAGGCAGCAGCAGAAAAGCTCTCTGAGATTTGTGGAGTGGAGATCGAGGGGTTTG
>JAIEEY010000303.1 GCA_029067205.1 Lachnospiraceae bacterium | reverse complement strand
ATTGGAACGCGCTATATTAAAAACAAAAAACATTGAACTTCTTGTTCTTGATGAAATTATTACTGCTGATAATTATTAGTTTGGTATTAATGTTGGAGTATCATGTTGTTATCAGAACAAATCATATTTTGAAGGAAACAGAAAGCAGAATGAAGGTGTACTATGATTTGCTAAGTGACGAAATACAGCAAAAATTAAAAAAGAGTCATGATAAACGGTATGATTATGAGTATTTATATGGTTGTCTGATGCAAAAGGAGTATGACAAGTGTGAAAATTACCTCAAAGAAAAGTGCACTTCGATTGGACCACAGACAAGTATAATTTACACTGGTTATGGCGCAGTTGATTACCTGATTGGAAAGAATGTAGATCGATGCAGAGAAAATAATATCAAAGTTACATTCAATGTGGAGATGCACGAATCCCCAATTGAGGAGAACGAGTTTTTTGTCCTTCTTGCGAATCTGCTCGACAATGCGGTGGAGGCAGCATTAAAATGCATTGATGAGCGGTTTGTTGAGATCAGGATGCATGAAATGAGTAGTTTGTTTCGGTTGTACATAGCAAATAGCTATGTTGAGGAGCCTGTGAAGGCTGGCAAGAGACTGGTATCTATTAAAAACGATGGCGGAAATCATGGCTGGGGACTTGAAAGTGTGAAAGATATGGTGAAAAAATATCATGGAACTATTGATATTATCTATGAGAGTAAAAAATTTGTGGTAGATATTGTGTTTATGTGTTAGGAGGGAAGATTTATGCAGGAAGAAGTACTTTGTGCAGGTGATGTTTTAACTGAAATAGAAAGTGCGGAACTGTTGGAAGTAAAAATTGACAATGAAATCAAAACTTTATGGGCAGAATGTGGAAACTTTACTTTTGCAATCTGTTAAATATTCAAAAAAATAATTATGACTAAAAAAATAGGGTGAAATCTGTATAGGCTCACCCTATTTTTTGTTCATTAAACTTGGTTTGATAAGTGCCTATGGCGAATTAATACAATTTAAGAGAATAAAGAGAGAATCAAATGCAGGAAATGTTGAAAAGAATCTTCACTAGAAATCACGACTTTTGGGAAAAGTTATTAGGCAGTGAGCTATATTGCAGTTTATCAAAAGATATAAATAGCAATGTGATTACAGCCCCGGCAGATTGCATTGAAGAAACGCATAACTATATTCAAAATCTGAAATATCACACAGCGGAAAAAGTGCTAGAACCAATCTCATGGCTCTCAGATATTATTTTCGCACCATTTTATCAGATTATAATTGATTCATATCTGCAATATTCAACTATAGATTTCAATGTATTTTTCTTTTTAAAAAATAAAGAAACGATGCTAAGGCAGCTATTATATGACAGTATACAGATAATTCCAAGAAGAGTTCTCATTTACGATATGCATCGTTGCAAAAATAATAGCAGGCTGGTTGGAGAGAACAGTTCAGAGGAATACCAGTATTATTGCCAGAATATGCTGTCTAATGTAGATTATGTGTATAAGTTGTGTAATGAATACTTTGAGATGACACGTTTGCTAATTGTTCGTATGACGTATACAATGAAATTTTTAGAAGAAATGCTACACAATATAGAAAGCGGTCGTTTGGAGATTGCGAAACATATCTGTGCAGGTGAGGAATTTCATTATATTACATCGTTAAAAATCACAGGAGCCGATAGTCATCAAAAAGGAAAAAAGGCAGTGGAGTGCACATTCGATACAGGAAAGAAAATCATATATAAGCCTCATTCAATGCAGAAGGAAATTGCGTATCATGCGCTATTCACACATTTTTGTGAGCATACAGGAAACATGACAGTTTCTTATCCAGTAATTGACTGTAAAACATATGGGATAGCAGGATATATGTCTGATTTTTCATGTGAAAACAGGCAGCAGGTGCAGGAATATTTTAGGGGTATGGGAATTCATTTATTTTTGTGCTATTTGCTTCACGCAGGAGATATACATCGAGAAAATATTGTTGCATCAATAATGCCGGTATTGGTGGATACTGAGACAATTCCGGGAATACAGAAACGATTTTCTGTTAAAAATGCAGAGGATCAGATCAATGACAAACTGAGCTGGAATGTTCTCCACACAGGAATTTTACCATTTCCAGTGTGGAGAGATAATAGAAAAGGTGTAATAATCAGTGCCCTGCACATGACGGGCGATGTGTATTCACCGATGAAACTGCCCATTGTCAGGAACGAAAAAGCTTCTGACATGTATGTGGATTATGACTATATAAAAATATCCGGCAGAAACAGTGTTCCAACATATCAAGGTGAGCAGATCGGTGCAGAGAAATACATACGAGAGGTAAGTGAGGGGTTTGCGATGGCATACAGATTTTATATACTCAATAAAGCACAGATTGAAGAGAGGATAGAGCCGTTTTGGAAATTTGAAACCAGATATTTAGTTCGACATACGCAGCAGTATGCTATGTACCTATCAAGTGCACTGCATCCAATTTTTATGAGGACGACAGAGGAGCACATACTTATGTTGCAGGTAATTCAAAAGAAAAAATATGGCCTGAGTGTCCTAGAAAAGGAACTGTCGTCTCTCCTCAATATGGATACGCCGTTGCTGTCCTGTAAAGCAGATGAGTATGTGGAACGTTATAAAAATTCTGCTTATGAGACACACAGACATCTGATTGAGAGGTTTGGATTGGATGATATGAATGAACAGCTTGAACTAATTGAGTTATCATTGAAAATGATGGATTTGGACAGATTGCAAAATAAATATTTTAGCAGTAAAGTAAATATCAGTAATTGGGAATCAAGTCTGAATAGGAAAAAGTTAGAGCAGGCAATACAAATAATTATAAGTCTGGTAATGAAAAAAGTAATAATTTATAAAGAAGATATCAGTTGGAATGGATTAAAATTGGAGGGGGAGAATCTGTGGAGTGTGCAGTCCGTAGGGATGGGGTTATACGACGGAATCTGTGGAATTGCAGTTTTTACATCATTTATGCATAAACTTGGATATTTACAGAAAACTAATATTTATACTCTCACAGTGGGTAAGGTATGTGAATACATCAGCACAGAGGCATTTCAAGTGGAAAGATGCACAGGGCTTTATAGAGGAGCAGGTGCATTGATTTATACATATTTAATATTGTATCATTTTCAGGAAGATGAAAAATATCTTGCTTGTGCTAAGGAAGCAGTAAAAAGAATTTCAAAAATATATAGTTCTGATCAAGAATACGATTTGTTTTCTGGTAATGCAGGAGCGATTTTTGCACTTGTAAAGTTGTATGAGCTGACACATGATAGTGAAATTCTGAAACTGGCAGTGGAGATTGGAGACTGGTTGGTGAAAAAGGTACTAAATCTTGAGTGTGGGAAATGTAGCATTGTTCTAGGTGGAATGGCACATGGATTTAGTGGTTTTATTATGGCATATTCGCAGATTATGAAGCATATACACGACCAAAAATATTGTAAAGTAATAGATATTCTTCTGAAATATGAAAATCAGTCATATTTAGAAGAAAAAGGAAACTGGAGGGATCTGAGAAACCGTGAGAGCGAGGTATACGCAAATGCATGGTGCCATGGCGCAGCAGGAATTTTGCTGTCGCGTTTGTGTTTGATAGAACTTGCAGAATATAGGGGGAATGACATTGTAAAGAGAGATATCGAAAAAGCCGCAAAAGTATTATTTGGAAAGTCTCTTCGAAGTGGTTTGTGTCTTTGCCATGGAATGGCGGGAAATTATATGATAATGAAAGAATATCAAAAACATTATAGTTTGGATGCAGAACAGGAAGTTAGCAAGATGACGATAGGCAGCGAGATTATCAATACCATACTGGAAGATAGAATGCTTCCACAGGACAGATATAGTATGGGACTCATGACGGGATTATCTGGAATTGGTGTTTGTCTGGGGGATATGCTGAAGGAGAATGACAATATAAGCCAGTATATGACAGAATAGGGACAAAATGATAAAAAATTAGAAATAAGTGATAGACTGTCAGTGTAACAAAAATGCAATTATTGCTGCCAATGAATGGTGGCGGAATGGAGGGGATTATGATTAAAAGAAAAGTAACAAAAATTTTTGCAGCATGTATGATGGCAGCAGTTCTTTTAGGTTCTGCCAGTGTGGATGTTCACGCCGAAACACTGACCACAACATTTAAGGAAACAGAACCCAATGATACGAAAGAAACAGCAGAGCTTATTCAGGCGAATAAAGAAACCGCGCAGGGATATGCGGAGGCAACATTTGCAGGACGGTTTGAGGTAAATGGATATACAAGCGAAAAAGATCCTGACTGGTATAAAGTCTATCTAAATGCAGGGACACAGTATATGACCTGTTATGTAAAACCATTTAGTTTTTCGATTGAAGACGAGTCTGGTAATGCTGTGATAACAGACAACTATACATATGCAGATACTACCAGATTCGGGCGGACTGCATATGAATTTAAGGTTCAAAAAGAAGGATATTATTATGTAAGAATAGTAGGATGTGATCCGGCTTCGGGTCAATATGAGTTTACAGTGGGCAGTCCGACATATGCAATGGATACTTGTAAGATTTCTTGCGAAGAAGGGGTAATCAATATGACTGCCAGCGGTGGAACGAAAAAAGCACATTTTGATGGCAGAGTGTTAGCAGTATTACCGAAAGATGCGGTTGTTGAATATGTGAGACTGGAGGTTAAGAGTACCTTAATAAAATCAGCAATTTTAATTAATGAAAGAAGCGGGAAGAGTTTGTCATTAGATTTTTATCCGTTTACCAAGTATAAGCTTGCATCAATGAATTTGCCTGTTGAAACGATGTGGACTGCAGAATTGAAGTATAATATGACCACATCTTTTGCACCGGTACTCACAGTGCAGTATGTATATCCTATATATGATATAGTAAATCAATAAATAGGTGGTGGTCATATGCAGACAAAAAATCTTCTTATATCAAGACAAAAGTTAAGGCAGGAGTGGAATAGGGACATCTTGAAGCTTTTAGCTCCGCAAAAACATATGAAAAGTGTATCAGGATTCCAGAACCTTGGGAGAGACAGCTATATACCCGGTGAGAACAGTATATATGAGATTTATGTAAGAAAAACAGTGGTCAGTGGAAAGTTTCCACAAGCAATTCTGGATATCATTAATTTTGATATTGGAAGTGTTGTGGAGGATGATACAGGCTTTACGATTGGCGGGGTGAAATATTTACGAAAAGATATGCCTCCTATAAATCTGGATCGTTGTCTGGAGATTAAGGCGGAGAACAATGAAATTGTATTTGAACGTGGAAAATATTATAAGTTTCAGGACCGCGAAGGAAAGTATCATGTTCTCGATTGCAGGGGAAATAGTGTTTCACAGCCTTATTCCGAACAGACAATGAAGAGACAGAACGAAGAAAGTGATCAGATGGGTAAATTCTGGGGCTGTATTGGCTGTGAGGGTGTATATGGAAGTAAGTATTACTCTGATGAAGAACAGAAAAAGATACTGAAAGCTGCGGGGATCAAGGAAGGATTCTTCAGTGTCCAGGTAGGTTCAAGGAGACAGGAGCTCTTTTTATCAAACGGAACGGCAGGCACGGTGGTTTCCAAAAGGCGGTATGATAATACCTATAATATGTTTATGAATACGAACATATTAGATGACTATGCGGTAGGTTCAGTCTTTGTTATTGGCGGAAAAGAATACATATTAAATGAATACAAAAAACTGGATATACCATATGGAGCAGATATCTATGACATAAAATATCCGATGAGAGAGAAGCAGTAAACGATGCTGTTCGTTACTTTTCACGGGTAGGGGAACCATGTAGCCATTATTCTGCCAGGGAGGGCAAAGGACATGAGGGAGTCCGTGGAACCCCGGCAGAGTCCGGTGGAGGGATTTTAATCCACGATCATGATAAAACTTATTACAGATATGGTTCAGACCACCAGGAATGTATGGTGCATATCCTGCGTTATTTAAAAGGGAGCATGGAAAATGAACCAGTCGGTATCCCTTAGAAGTTTTGACCATCTTGCAGATTACTGTGACTGTCTGAGTGTGATGGAGAGTATACGTAAAAGAAGTGGACAGGGTTTGTATGAAGAAATAAAAAACATCTTCCAGAGGTCAAAGCCACTATCCACAGCGAAAAAACTTTCTAATGAACCAATTCTAACGTAGAATAAAGGGGGCATCCAATACCCCTTTTGTTCTCATGCCTTAAATTCCCCTACCCGTGAAAAGTAACCAAATTTTGAGAGAATATTATAAATAATGCCAATAATTCTTGATACTATAGTCATATTAAGATATAATATGACTATAGTAAAATCAGGAGGGATGAACATGGAAACAATAAGACCATCTTCAGATTTAAGAAATCACTACAGCGAGATATCGAAGCAATGTCATAAGGAAAGAAATCCCGTTATAATTACAGTTAATGGGCGTGGTGATACTGTAATTTTAGGGCTGCAGGACTATTACCAAATGAAATCAGAGCTTGAATTACTGCGTACATTGGCAGAAGCAGAAGAAGATGTTGTAAATGACAGAGTAGCGTCTGTACAAGATACATTTGATGATATACGCAAATCGCTTTTGGAGAGAAAGTCCTATGAAGTATAAAATTATCAGAACAGATAAAGCGGATGAACAGTTAAGAGAGATAATCTTTTATATAGCGGATGATTCCGGGAGTGTAGATACAGCGTTAGATTATCTGAATAAAATAGAGAGTGCGATAAAATGTTTAGAAGATTTTCCAATGTCCGGATGTAAGCCTGGATATTCTATTTTGAGAAAACAAGGATATAGAGTGCTTACAGTAAAAAGGCATCTTATATTCTATAAGGTAAATGAGTACGAGAAAATTGTTATCATATATGTGATTGTAGATAGCAGGCAGGAATATAAAAATTTAATATAAAAGAAATTATATTATCAGAACTATCAGTTCATTTATACTGAGCGGTCAGTCCTTTTGACCGCCAGTATAAAATCCGCTAATTTTTAAAAGAATCCTTTATTTGGCAACAAATATCTTCTATATATGAAGTGATTGTTTATTGTTGCTAATTGCTATTTTGGGGAATACAAAAGAAAAGGACTGTTCTGAAATTTTATTAAAGAAAGGATGGTATGTATGGATAATGTTAATATAGATAAGGTGTTTAAAGAGTATGGTTTAGAGGTGCAACTGGTAGAGCCTTATGTATATAAGGTATTGAACACGGAGAAAGAAATTAGCGTAGAAGAGTTACAAGATTCATTAGTAAGCAGTATATTAATAACTTCAGACCATACAGGTTATAAAAAGTTAAGTATAGGAGGATATTATACACTAGCATGTGTTTATTATATAATAATAGATAAGAAAAATAAGAAATTAGGTCATAAGTACAATAACAAAGCAAATGAGGAGTTTGGAGAAGCAATATATGATTCGTATGAGTATGATTGTAAAGGAGAATATACTATAGATACCATATACGCAAAAGGAGAAATATAAAGTCATGGAATTAAGTAGGTCAGAAATGAAAAAGAAGGTTAATCCAATTACACATGCTTTTAACAGGGAGTCGTATTTTACAAGAATAGGATTTAAGATAGATAATAAATTAGTAAAAGTAACAACAAAAATAGATACAGGAGCAACATATACCGTAATTGGTTTGGGTGGGGATGAACTGGAAGATTTTAAGAATAATATAATGAAAAGCAGCATGAGAGGAATAGCATATGATGCATCAGGAACAGAATTAAAATTGTTTGGATATATCGTAGAAAATTTCAGACTTACAGATGAAATCACTTTAGACAAAATCAAACTGTTCTTTTCAGAGGA
>JAIEEY010000302.1 GCA_029067205.1 Lachnospiraceae bacterium | reverse complement strand
TAACCTTTAGGGAGCACACTTTAGGCTGCTTTAGCAGCACATTGAACCTACCGGCTTTAGCCGGTAGTGGTTGAGTCCGATGAATGTGGCAGTGAAGAAGCAGTTAAGCAGATTGAAATGGTATATTGGATATTACATGGAATATATTGGCAGGAAGGCTGGTTAGGGAGATATAAATGACAAATTTCTTGACAACCGGGATAAGATTCCTATATAATCAATACAAATAACAGAGCAAATGCAAAGAAAAGAAGTAGTACATGTATCTTGGATTTCAGAGAGAGGATGTAAAGGAACAAATCGGTTCCTCGGTGCGAATCCTTATGAAGAGAGCATGGAAGGCGTCTTGGAGCAGCGGAGCGAATTTAGTAGTATCCGACGGAGATTCCACCGTTAAAAGGAATGTGGTATAAGATTTCTGACAATCCGTACCATGAAGAGCGCAGATTTGATATCTGAAATTAGGTGGAACCGCGGTCGTTTATTCGCCCTAAGTATATGTGAGTATACTTAGGGCTTATTTTATGCACACGAACACCCAAAGGAAGTATGTCAGCTGGATATGATGGATGTTCGGCGCGCGAGTAGGAGAATGCCCTGTGCAAGAGAATTACCAACTTCGCTGCACAAGGACACTAAAAATAGAAAGGATGAGGAACATGGAAAAAAGAAACATTACAATGGAAGAGATGGTATCTTATTGTAGTCAGTACGGCTTCATTTATCAGGGAAGTGAGATATATGGGGGACTGGCAAATACGTGGGACTATGGTCCGCTGGGGACGAGGCTGAAAAATCAGATTAAAGATGCATGGAGATATTATTTTATACAGCAGCGGGAAAACAGCTATGAATTGGATGCAGATATCCTGATGAATCCCAGGGTGTGGGAGGCAAGCGGGCATCGTGCAGGATTTACAGATCCGCTTTTGGACTGTAAGGCATGCAAGACCAGACACCGTGCAGATAATCTGATACAGGAGTATGATGCATCTGTAGACGCAGATGCCATGACACAGGAGGGAATGCTGGCATATATCCGCTCACACAAAGTGCCATGCCCAGTATGTGGGAAATCAAATTTTACAGATATCCGACAGTTTAATTTAATGTTTGAGACGCGACGCGGTGCAACAAATGACAACGCAAGCACAATTTATCTGCGTCCGGAAAACGCGCAGGGCGAGTATGTCAACTATCTGAATGTCATGCGCTCCATGCGGGCAAAACTGCCATTTAGTATCGGACAGATCGGAAAAGCGTTCCGTAATGAGATTACACCCAAGAATTTTACATTCCGCACGATCGAGTTCGAACAGATGGAGTATCAGACCTTTTGTAAAGAAGGGGACGACAGCCAGCTGTACCAGTATTTCAAAAATTACGGAAAAGAGTTCTTTGAATATTTAGGTCTGCCGTCAGACAAGCTAAGATTTCATGACCATGAAAAACTTGCACACTATGCAAAGGAGGCCTGTGATATTGAGTATCTGTTTCCGTTTGGCTGGGGAGAAATCAACGGAACGCATAACCGCACGGACTTTGACCTGAGCCGTCATCAGGAATATTCGGGAAAATCAATGGAATATTTTGACGAAGTATCCCGCGAGAAGTACATTCCATATATCATTGAATCCACATACGGTCTTGGCCGCATTGTTCTGGCAGTTTTATTTGAAGGGCTGCACGAGGAAGCCATCAGTGAAAATGAGACAAGAATCGTTCTGCGTATAAAGCCGTTTCTTGCCCCCGTCAAGGCAAATATACTGCCATTGATCAAGAAAAGACATGCAGACTTGGCAATGGAAATCTGTGGAAAACTGCGCAGACATTTCATGGTGCAGTATGACGATTCAGGGAGCATCGGTAAGCGATATCGCCGAGGTGATGCCATCGGAGTCCCGTTTGCGATCACAGTTGATGATGATACACTGGAAAATGGAACTGTCACCGTCAGAGACAGGGACACCATGCGACAAAGCACAATACCAGTTGAAGAGCTGATTCCGTTTTTGTACAAAATGACTCATATATAAATTAACATAAAGCATACAGCCTGCAAGAAAAAATCGTTATGGGCTGTTAACAAATAACCTGTGCAAGTTGCATGGGTTATTTGCTGACAAGAGTCAAATTTTTGTCTCCGAAGAAAAGAATTTCTTTACCAAAGCCTGTTTTTGGAAGAAGGAAATTCCATAGCAAAGAATCTGTTCATAACCGTAAAGCCCTTCCGCATATTTTCTGGTAATAATTTGGTCAATAGCCTCATCACAATCTACTTCCATACGCGATTCCTTCTCAGATTTCTTGGCTTCTATTATGATGGCTCTGCGGTTTTTCTGGTCCAGAAGCAAAAGATCGGGTCTTCCAAGTCCTTTTTCTTTGTTTGATTCTACTTCATATCCCAGTCCCACAAATGCGCCAGCAAGAAAAGCATGATAATAATCTTCGTGATAATCATGATAGCTGATCGTTTTCCATAAAAGATCTGATAGAACTTTGGAGGCGGCTTGCTCATCACAATTCCAAAAAGCTTCCATCATTGATTTCTGCATACTGTTATCGATAGTATTCTTAAAATACGCAACAACAGTATCTTCAAAAATAGATTCAATTTCCCTGTTCGGAATCTTGAGACTTACCGTTTCACCCTCTTCATCTGCGTGTGCTTTGGTGAGATAGCCCGTCATCAGAAGCACACTCCACAGATGATCCTCAGAGGAGTAAAGAGTTTCATAAGTGAGTTCATCTGAAATCGTCTGGACAATTGTGCCGCCATTCATCAGAATTTCAAATTTGCGGGACACAAAGAAATCGGTTCTTGTTACAAATGTCAGAAGGATTTCATTATGGCTGGTATTTTTCCAATAGTTTTTCGGTTTCGCATGTTCCCTTTTTTTCAATGCAGACATATAATTCATCACATCCCAGGGGCAATAGACATTACTGTTTCCAAATACATAGCCATCGTACCACTCTTTTATGACATCGGCTTTGTCCTTTTGACCGGCTGCAGCTAAGAGTTGTGCTACTTCATTTTCTGAAAAACCAAAGTATTCAGAAAAGTCTTCGTCTAAAACGGAATAGGAAGCAAAGTTGTTTGTTCCTGTAAAAATACTCTCCTTGGCAATGCGAAGACAGCCTGTGATAACAGCAAATTTAAGATATTCATTATCCTTTAATGCTGTACCCATCATACCTCTCATTACATCAAGCATGGAGAAATAGAATCGATCTGCCTTTGCAAGCGGAACATCGTATTCATCTATAAGAAGGATAACTTCCCTGTCATAGACAGCGTGCATCATACGCATAATTGTTTTTAGGGCATTTTTGACATCTGCAGGGCTGCCGGTCTGTGCTTCTAGACGCACAAAAATCTCGGCATCAAACGGATTCACGCGAGCATTGTTCTTTAAATCAGAATATTCTTTGCACACATCAGCCAATCTGACTTTGAGCATATCATATGCATCTTTAAAAGTCTCAGCCTCAATATCTTTCAGTGAGATCAAAAGTATTGGATACTGATTCAGCCATTTCTCACAGAATTCTTGGTGTTCTGTTATTTTCAGTCCCTCAAAAATTTCTCTGCTGTCTTTTCTTATATTAAAAAAGTTTTCCATCATACTGATCATCAGAGTTTTGCCAAACCGCCTTGGTCTGGTAAACAGCGTCACTTCATGATCTGTTTCTTCCACAAGCTCGTACAGGAAGTCTGTTTTATCAATATAATAATTTCCTGCTTTGCGCAGTGCCGCAAAATTTGATTTGCCAACACCAACCTTAAATGCCATGTCAGAGCCGCCTTTCTTTTATAATATGAAATTAGTATCAAATCAGTTGAGTGCTATATTCCGTACAATTACACTTTATCATAAAAGCCTTATGATATCAATCAGGAATAATTCAACCATTCTTCGCTGGGCTGATTTCGGTACCGTTCACTCCGTTCCGGTAACGAGTAAAAATCCATGCAAAATCTGCTTCGTAAATGGATTTTTACCTGCTGACTGTACGTTTTCTTACGTGGCTTGCAAAGCCATAATTTGCAGTAAATGCTAAGTCCTGGTGTGAACAGTAATCTGATTTCATTTTTGAACAAGAGTCGTTGTGATTCCGTTGGTTGTATGATATAATTTCAATATTATGGATAATGACAAAACAAAATATAAGGAGATTAACATGAAAAAACCTGTTATTGATGAAGGAAAATTGCCAGAGGTAATGAAGATTATTGACGATGCAAATACACTTATGACAGAAAAAGACTGCGAAGAGGACAAAGCTGCAAGAGAGGAATTGGAGGAGCTGCAAAGCAAATTGAGGGAGCTTACTGGAAACCAGCAAATTCAAATCCGTGATTTCTGGCGTTATGATGAGGCTGTGAGTTTGCGAACAGCAGCTAGAGGTGCGTTAATGAGTCCGCCGGAAAAGGAAGATTTAACAGACGAACAGATCAAAGAAATTGTTTTAGACATCCTTAAGCACGATGAGGCAGAAATGGATTGGTGGCTTAATTACTTAAAAGTAAATACAGGATTAGATAATTTGACGGACTATATTTTTTACCCGAATTTAATCGGACTTGACGGCGGTGCTTCTTTGGAACAGATTGCAGATAAAATTATTGCGGATCGGAAATAGCTTGCAGGCTGTCTGGTAAAAGATGTATAGTTGAGATTGGTTACGAAACGAAAGGACGCGATTTGAGAACATGGAACAGTTTCGATTTATCTGGCAGTATATCAAGCGGCATAAGTGGCAGTATATAGGCGGAATCGTTACTTTATTTATATTGGATTTTGCAAATCTATACATTCCGAAAGTGACAGGAATCATCACAGATGGGCTCGCCGCGCACACGATTGACAGGGACGGAGTGCTTCGAAACATCGGCATCATTCTTGGAATCGGTCTGACGCTGGCGGTGGGGCGCTTTTTGTGGCGTTATTTTATTTTTGGGGCATCGCGGTCGATCGAGCACGAAATCCGCGATAATATGTTTGCACATTTGGAAACGCTGGACGTGGAATATTACAATGAGCACAAGACCGGCGACCTTATGACACGCTTTACAAGTGATCTGAACGCAGTGCGCATGGCAATCGGCCCTGCTGTCATTGCAGCGTTTGACGCGGTGGTCATGACCGTAATGGTGATCGGACAGATGATGATTTATGTCAATATTAAGCTGACACTCATTGCTATTATTCCGATGATCTTTATTGCATTTGGAGAGCTGTATTATGGTAAGATCATGCAAAAACGCTTTCTCGAGAGACAGGAGGCAGTGTCAGAGCTCACGGATTTCGTACAGGAGAGCTTTTCAGGTGTGCGTGTCGTGAAGGCATTTGTGCGCGAGCGATCACAAATCAAGGAGTTTGCGAAAGCAAATGCCAATGCAAAAAACAAAAACCTCAGAATTGCCCAGATGGAATCAATTGTCATTCCGCTGCTGGACGTTGTGATTGGTATCAGCAGCCTTACTACACTCCTGTATGGCGGATATCTTGCACTTGCCGGGGAGATTACGATTGGACGTTTTGTCGCATTTAACCAATATATTACCATGCTTGTGTGGCCGATGCTTGCCTGCGGGGAGGCGATTAACATGTTTTCACAGGGCGGCGCGGGAATCAGGCGCATACAGGAAGTATTTGAGGAAAAACCTGAGATTGCAGATCGGGAAGACGTGGCGAAAATAGACCGAATCAAGGGCGATATTCGATTAAAGCATCTGACCTTTATTCACAGAGGGCACAGCGAGCCGACGTTGAAGGACATCAGTCTGGATATCAAGGCGGGAACCACGCTTGCCGTCATCGGGCGCACAGGAAATGGAAAGTCGACACTTGTCAACCTACTCCTGCATCTCTATAATACAAAGCCGGGCATGATATTTATTGACGGAAGGGATATCAACACCATTCCATTAAAAACCCTGCGCGAAAATATCGGCTATGTTCCGCAGGACAATTTTCTGTTTTCCGATACTTTGAAATCTAATATTGCATTTGGAACAGATAATGCGGAGATGGACGAGATTATCAAAGCGACAAAGACAGCGTGTATTCACGATAATATCATTGCATTTCCCGACGGATATGACACGATTGTGGGAGAGCGGGGCGTTACCCTGTCGGGCGGTCAGAAACAAAGAAGCTCGATTGCACGTGCACTGAAAAAAGATGCGCCAATTTTGATTCTGGACGATGCCCTTTCCGCGGTGGACACAGACACCGAGGAAAAAATACTGAAAAATCTGAAGGAGAACAGGCGCGGAAAGACGACTATTTTAATCGCACACCGCATCTCCACGATACAGAATGCCGATCTCATTGTGGTGCTGGAGGACGGAGAGGCAAAGGAATGCGGCAATCATAAAGAACTGATGGAGCTTGGCGGTATTTACAAGGATATGTTTGAAAAACAGCAGCTCGAGGCCGCAATTGGCGAAAAGAGGGCTGCATTTGAGGCGGAAGGGGGGATTCTTTCATGAAACGGTTATTAGGCTATTTAAAACCGCATAAATGGATGATGCTTTTCTCTTCAGTGCTTGTCATCGCGCTGATTGGCGTGGAGCTCTACAAGCCAATTATCATTGGAAATGCCATCGACGATTACATTGGCAGCTATGGGCAGTCAGGCGTGAATCTTGGAATGGAGGAAGCCTTTCGCGGAATTCTGCGCGCTGGAGGACTGTATGCCTTGATGCTTCTGCTGGGCTTTGTGTTTAACGCTTCCAATACATGGATTTTGCAGAATATTGGACAGTCCATTATCTACAAAATGCGTGAGGAGGTTTTTACACATATCCACAGTCTGTCCGTCAATTTCTTTAACACACAGCCTGTGGGAAAACTGGTAACTCGCGTGTCAAATGATACGGAGGCTGTCAATGAGCTGTTTTCGCAGATATTGGCAAAACTGTTTAAAAATTCGGTAAAAATCATCGGTTTTGCAGTCGTGATGCTCTCGATTGATGTGCGTATGGCATTGTATTCTTTTATCCTGATCCCGTTTGTGACAGGACTGACTTTCTTTTTCCGCTATATGTCAAGGAAAGCGTACCGGCTGACGAGGACGCGCATCACAGAGCTGAACACGTTTTTGTCCGAGCATATTTCTGGAATGAAGCTGATACAGATTTTTGCACGGGAGAAGGAAAAATACAAGGAATTTGAGTGCAAGAGCGAGCAGCTTTTTAAGGCGAACTGGCGCGAGGTTATGACCTTTGCCATTTTCCGGCCGTCAATATATATGCTGTCTGTCTTTGCCATGGTTATCGTAATCGGGCAGGGAAGCGCTTCCGTGCTGGCAGGGACGGTTTCGCTGGGAACCCTGTTTGTATTTATCAACTATATCAGTTCTTTTTTCGAGCCGATTCAGGAGCTTGCGGAGCAGTTCGGAACTTTGCAGTCCTCACTTGCGTCGGCAGAGAAGATATTTTCGATTCTGGATGAAAAGCCGGAAATTATGAATCCCGAAAATCCCAGACAGATTGCGATTGAGGGAAGGATTGAGTTCAAACATGTCTGGTTTGCCTATGAGAAGGATGATTATATACTAAAGGACGTGAGTTTCCGCATTGAGCCGGGCGAAAAAGTGGCGTTTGTGGGTGCTACTGGCGCGGGAAAATCCTCTATTTTGAACTTGATAGGCCGTTATTATGACGTCCAACGGGGAGAAATTCTAATTGATGGTGTGAATATCAGGGAGATTGATAAGGATGCCCTGCGGCGTGCGATCGGGCAGGTGCAGCAGGATGTGTTTATTTTCACAGGGGACATCAAAGGTAATATTTCTCTGAACAACGAGGACATTTCGCGGGAGGAAATTGAGCGCGCCGCCCGCATTGTAAATGCGGATTCCTTTATCAACAAAATGCCAAATGGCTTTGATGAGCCGGTGACGGAGCGCGGCAGCACGCTTTCGGCAGGGCAGCGCCAGCTCCTTTCCTTTGCGCGGACGCTCGCTTATCAGCCGACAATTCTCGTGTTAGATGAGGCTACTGCAAATATTGATACCGAGACGGAAAGCCTGATCACACAGGCACTGGAAAAGCTGATGGAGGGACGGACGACCATCATGGTAGCGCACCGCCTTTCCACGATTCAGCATGCAGACAAGATTATTGTTATGCATAAGGGTGAAATTCGGGAGAGCGGATCGCACCAGGAGCTTCTGCAGATGGGCGGTATGTATAAGAAGCTGTATGATTTACAGTTGGTGGAAGCGTAGGAATGCTGTTGCGCCAGAATATGTATGTGCAGATATAAAAATGGATAACACACAAATAAAAAGAGAGGATGATTTATGAATAATATACAGTTACCAAAACATTTTTTTGAGGACAATCCTTTAAGCGAGATTTCAGCTGCCCAATTAACACATTTTGAAATGATAACAATCACTATGACAGATTTATATGATGAGGTCAATGATGCGATTGTTTCTGGGATGGAGAAGTCAAGGTATGAGCAGTATATGGCAGAAAAAGATTATATTATGAATCTAAACAGGGCGGAAGATATTGTGTCCTATATGAGAAAGCTTAAAGATCCTGTAAATAGTGGTCTTTTATTGGAAAAAGCACTTGATTATCAGAATGAGGTTATGCCGCTGGTATTGAAAAAAATATGTACATCCGGGCATGATGTCTTTATAGAAAGAGCAGCTATTTTGATTGCAAATGCAGATGAAAAATATACAAAACAACTGTATGATATTTTTCCAGATATTCGGAATGCATATGCCCGGTCAGAACTTTGTATCGTATTTGGTGTGAGGAAAAAAGCAGAATATACACAGCTATTAATGGAGCAGTTTAAGAGAATAAAAGAAGAAAGGCCGGATACAGATTATGAGCAGGGACCATTGCTGGCGCTGTATTTGATATATGAAATAGCGTAACGTATATAGTATTTTTGATAATTTATGAAACATTAATACTCAGGTGATATTTGCCGATATATTATATATTAATATACGCTCGCAATTTTCCTGTGACTGGATTATTTACCAAATGAATGCAAATGGAATTTATAAGAGTATAAGGCGATACATGGAGGTAGCTAATTGCCGCTGTCATGCGGCGATTTTTCAAAAGGATGTGATTATATGAAAATCGGTGAAGTGCAGAAGCTATATCGCGCACAGCGTGCCACATTATTAGAACAGAAGCGAAAGCTCATAAAGAAAAAGGAAGATTTAGAAAAGAAATCTAAGCTAACCCTGGATGGCAAGGAAATCTACGCCAACGAAGCGGCAACTCTGGAACTCACCATCGATGCCGTCACGCAGCGATTTGACGAGAATCAGGAGGTACTTGACCGACTTGCAGAGGAGCACGCGTTGGTGTGGAATGCAGAGGTTGCAAGGCAGCAGAACGACGCTGCACAGGAGTATGGAGAGGACATGGCTAAACTTATGGAAGTGGCGAGACGTATCGGAAAGGGTGCAAAAGTGCCTGCTTCAGATGAGAAGAAGCTGATGGACTACAGTATGGAAGTATATCTGGCGGCAAAGAACCTTGCGATGTTAAACGAGAAGAAGAAAAGGGAAAAGTACAAATCCCTGTGGGAGGATGAGGACGAGAATCAGAAAGAGAAATACGATCCCCAAGGCAAAGCAGACAATGCAGAGACAAGTGTTGGTCTGCCAGACACAACACCGGTCGAGGGTGTCGACGAAATCCTGTCGGATGGCGGCATTGATGTCTCTGACACACCAATAGAGTAAGAAACAGTTCTTAATGATACATGCACGATTCCTAAGGACGAGGTTATTCTGCAGACTTCGTCCTTCCTTTATGTATATACTGATTCATAAAAAAGAAAAAAAACCATAAAAAACATTTTGATAAAACGTATCTATGGTAGAATGCATTTATTCATACACAAATTTGATTTATCTGTAAAGAAAGGGAAAGGAAAATGATGAAGAGAAAATGGACAAAGCTTATACCATTATTTGCGATTACCGCGAGTCTGCTGACAGGATGCGGGGGATCTGGAAATGGTTCACAATCCATGATGACAGACTCCGCAGCAACAGCTGTAAACACTGCATCGCAGGAATACTATAGCGGAGGCGTTGCCAATGACACCTATGCTGCAGCTGAAGAGATAGAAATTGCCATGGAGAGCGAGGGTGGGGTGACGGCAGATCCAGCACAGGACGAGACACAGATTCCAGACGGTGTGACACTGCTGGAGGAGAAACTGGTGTATCACTGCAATCTTGAGATTGAGACGCTTGATTATCCTGCAACGATCACTTCCATCAAAGCTGCCATAACCAAATACGGCGGTGTCATTCAGTCGGAGAGCGAGAGTGACAGCGGATATAACTGGTATTACGAGAACTATCGCAAGACAAGCGGTACGATGCACAACTATCTGGAAGTGCGGATTCCGTCGAAGGATTATAACAATTTTCTGGCAGAACTCGATGGTGTTGGCAAGGTGATCTCCAAATCAACCAGTGTCGATAATATCAGCCAGCAGTACTATGACACAACTGCACAGATAGAAGCACTGCAGATACAGGAAAAGAACCTTCTGGCGATGTTAGAAAAATGTGAGACAATAGAGGATATGATCACAGTGGAGCAGCGGCTGTCAGAGGTTCAGTATCAACTCAACAACCTGCGGACAACCAGACGTTACATGGATATGGACGTGGCATACTCCTATGTCAATATCGATATTTCCGAAGTGATGGAGTACCGTCAGGACAGTGAGCCTGTCAAGAGAAATACATTTGTAGACCGGTTAAAAAATACACTTGTGTCTACCGGCAGAGGTTTCCTGTCATTTTTGGAAGGACTTCTGTTTTTGATCATAAGAATGTCGCCATACATCATAATCGTTGTTGTGATTGGTTTGATTTTTCCTATGGAAAAAATAAGACATTTTATGGAAAACAGGAAAAGCAAAAAAGTGACAAGGAATGCACAGAGGGCGCCTGGCGGACAGAATATGATGCAACAGCCAATAATGCCGCGGACTCAGAACATTAACTGGCAGATGCCGCCCGAAGAGCAGATGCAGACTACACAGAATACTGTTCAAAAAATGCCACAGGCGGCGCCGACTGCCGGCGAAATGCAACAAGGCGTACAGCAGTCTCACCAGGAACAGTCGCAGAATCATCAGGAGAACAGCCAAAAATAGAATTATGGAGTCAAGATAGAAAGGCAGGTACAATATGAAATCAAACAGCATATGGAATGCAGATTTGGGAAATGGCAGTTACCGCAATCCGATACTCTACGCGGACTATTCGGATCCTGATGCAATACGAGTCGGCGAGGACTATTTTATGATTGCATCCAGCTTTTGCAATGCGCCTGGACTTCCGCTTTTGCATTCAAGAGATCTCGTAAACTGGAAAGTCGTGAATTATATCATCAATGAGATTCCAGAGGATCGATACAAAGAGCCGATTCACGGCTGCGGCGTATGGGCACCGGCGATACGGTATCATGAGGGGACTTATTTTGCCTGCTTTCCCATGCCAGATGAAGGTATCTACATGAGTACAGCTACAGATCCCTTCGGAACGTGGTCCAAACCAGTCAATATCAGGCCGGGGGCTGGCTGGATTGACCCCTGCCCGTTCTGGGACGATGACGGAAAGGCATATCTGGTTGCGGGTGTGGCAAAGAGCCGTATCGGTTACAAGAGCGTCCTTCATATAGTGGAAATGCAGCCTGACGGAATGAAACTGATTGGCGAAGAAGTCAAGATTTTTGACGGAAACGAGAATGATCAAGAGACAATAGAAGGACCCAAAATGTACAAGAAAAATGGCTGGTATTATATCTTTGCGCCGGCAGGAGGCGTCAAAGTTGGATGGCAGACAGTGCTTCGCTCCAGAAATGTATATGGACCTTATGAGTACAAAGTTGTAATGCGCCAAGGTGATAGTGCTGTAAATGGACCACATCAGGGCGCATGGGTTGACACCATCACAGGTGAGGACTGGTTCCTTCATTTCCAGGATGTCTATGCGGCGGGGCGCATCACACATCTGCAGCCCATGAGCTGGCATGAGGACTGGCCGATCATCGGTATTGCAAAGGATGGAAACGACTACGGTGAGCCAGTCATAGAATATAAAAAACCTGATGTAGGAAATGCCGCCGTCAGCGTATGCGAGCCAAAAGCCTCTGACGATTTCACGGGAAACCAGTTAGGACTGCAGTGGCAGTGGAATGCAAATCCTCGGAAAGAATGGTATGAACTGACAGGAAGCAGTCTGAAATTGAATGCGGTCAGGATGGAAAAGGTCTATGGTGAAATGCCAAATCTCTTATTACAGAAGTGGCCGGCGCCGGAGTTTGTATGCATTACGAAGCTCGACCTCTCTCACCTTGACGACGGGGAAGAAGCGGGGGTCATTTCCATGGGAATATGCTACGGGCTTCTCACATTTCGAAGAGACGATGATCATCTTCAGCCACGCTTTATCAAGGGAGAACAGAAGTACGGGAAAGTTCTGGTTGAGGCAGTGGAGGAGTCAGCACAGGAACTTCCTGAGATTGACTGGAGACATGCTGGGAAAATCTATGTAAAATACACTGTAAAAAAGACAGGAACACAGGATTTGAACAGCAGAGAAAAAGGGTTTCCATTAGAACTGGTGACATTTGAGTACAGTACAGATGGCAGCAGTTATAGTAAAGCAGGGGAGATGAATGCAGTTCCAGGACGCTGGGTAGGAGTCAAAAATGGTGTGTTCTGTTGCTATGAAGGTTCCGAAGTTAAGGAGAGCAGTGGGTATGCAGTCATAGAGTATGCGGAGTATGATAGAACATTGTAATAGACAGTTACAAAGGAGTTTCATATACTTATGATTATTATTTAAGATGTCGAAAGAATTATATGAGAATGGAGGACGCATTCATGGGCAATACATATCAAAACCCAGTGCAGAGAGGCTTTTTTCCAGATCCGTCTGTTGTGCGTGTTGGCGAGGACTATTACATGGTAAATTCCACATTTCAGTATTTTCCAGCAATTGCCATCAGCCACTCAAGGGATATGGTGCACTGGCAAATAATTGGACACGCCATCACAGATCCCGATGAACTTGACCTGCAGGATATCAGGGATTCACATGGGATCTGGGCACCAGATATCTCGTATCACGACGGCAGGTTTATCATTATGGCGACTCTCCGCCTCAATGCGGACGGCAAGCGCGACAACAATGTCATGCGCAGACAGCTTGTCGTCACTTCAGACAAGCCAGAGGGACCCTACAGCAAGCCAAGCTGGCTTGAGGTGGACAGCATCGATCCGTCGCACTTTATAGATGATGACGGAAAACATTACATGGTGATCAGTCCAGGCATTAATCTCGTGCCATTGAGTGATGACTGCACAAAAGTGATCGGCGATAAAATATCAGTGTGGCCGGGAACTGGTGAGCGCTGTCCAGAGGGACCACACATGCTAAAACGCGGCAAATATTACTATGCGATACTGGCAGAAGGCGGCACCGGTTACGGACACGGCATCAATGTTGGTCGTTCGGAAAATCTTTTCGGATCGTATGAGCCATCACCCTATAATCCGCTGATGCGACAGTTTGATCCGGATGCGTCAATTCAGCGCACAGGTCATGGCAAACTGATACAGACACAAAACGGTGATTGGTGGGTATATTACCTCATGGGCAGGCCAAATCAGGGACACTACACAACAATCGGAAGGGAGTCGGGCTTAGATCCTGTCACATGGCTCGAAGATGACTGGTTTATCATCAATGACAGGAAAGGACCAAGCACCATACAGACCGCACCGGATTTGCCCCAGGATCCATTTGAAAAGTGGACACGTGATGACTTTGACAGCGACAAATTGAACCTAAATTGGGAATTTGTGCGCAATCCGGCGAAGGGAAGCTATTCCCTCACTGAGCGACCGGGATATTTCCGCATCTGGACCAGAGATGGGCAGCTCTCGGAAATCCGTGCGAAAAATACGCTGTTAAGACGCGAGCAGGAGTTAAGCTACACGGCTTCGACAAAGGTGGATTTTTACCCTTCGAGAAACGGGGAACAGGCGGGACTGACTTGCTATTACAGTACTGCGACATATGCGAGATTTTCTGTATGCTATGAAGAAGGCAGAAAGCTCCAGCTTGTCATCAACCGCAATCACGGCGAGGAGCTGATGGCGTCGGTCGACGATTTAAAAGAACAGAGCGTATACCTCAAGGTTGTCGTTGACAGACTTACCAGAAGCTTTTATTACAGCTATAACGGCGAGGAGTGGACACTTGCCGGCGTCCTCGAGAACTGTATTTATCTCTGCGATGAGGGTGTACCCGGCGATCCCAAGCGCCACACAGGTACACTGGTAGGAATCTATGCCAATAACGGAGGCTGCGGCACACGCATTCCGGCGGACTTTGACTATTTTGAATACATTGATTAATCTATAAGAAAAACGGCTGAGGCATATTACACATATGCTCAGCCGTTTTGCAGCCTCCGTAATCCGCCTGCGGCGAGAGGTTTTTTGGGATGCAGTTCAAAAAGCTTCCGCGCCATATTTAAGTTAGGCGCTGTTCCAAGTCCGTTGAGGTAGCATGTACCAAGCAGATCAGAACCCCATGTGCTTCCCTTGAAATACGCCCTGCTCAACAACAAAAATGCCTGTTCATAGTCGGGATTGATATCCTCTCCGCCGCGAAAATAAATTTCTCCTAACAAATTGCAGAATCCTGCGTCATCAGGGAGTCTGGCATAACCTTTTTCCAGATAGAACAACGCCTTTTTCAGGTCGAGCGGCAGTGCCCCGTTATAGGTGTACAGTTTGCCAAGACAGTAATAAGCGTAGTCATCGTTGTGTGTCAGCGCGCGCTCATACATTTCAACTGCCTTTGTAAGTTCGTTGTCATCACGGTATTCGTTTCCGACAATGCGCTCGTAAGCTCCAATGCCCATATTGGCTCCAATGTGGATATAGTTCTTTGCCCTTTGGCGCTGGATCGGTGCGCCATGTCTGCCACTGCGCAGGACATCGACCAGATTGGGAATGGCGATTCCAAGTCCCGCAGCAACACACTCCTCATAAAGTTTCACAGCTGCTGCAGTCCACTCATACTGAAGCCGTTCATATTTCTTGCGCCCGACATTTTCAGGTGTGATATCCAGAAAATCAGCGGCAGTACAATAGTAATATGCGTTAGCAATCAAAAATTTGCAGAATATCTGTCCCTGTTCTGCTTTCTGTGACACAGTGCCCCAAATCTCTTTTTTGGAATGATAGGGAGGGTGGACCGCAGTGCCGTTAGGCGGTTTATACCCTTCTTGATGCATTGTTCCAAACATACCGACAGCACTCTCGAAGATAAGGCTCTGATTGAAACACTCAAAAGCAAAAGATGTGTCCACTGGCATTTCTAATACTGGGTCAACATAGCTTTTACCAAGATAACAGCGTCCAAGAAAGTAAAAGGCATCGCCGTCACCAATATTGGCAGCCGCGCGAAGTAAGGCAAGCGCTTCCTCGCGCTTGTTCGGATTTCTGTCAAACCATATGATCTGAATCGCCTGTTCCACTCGGTCATCAAAAAAAACAGCCATAAACTATCATGCCTTTCTGTAGTTCGTTAAAATATGTGAAATTGTATTAATTATCTTTATTCTACCACACAAGATTACATTTAACCATATGAATTTTTCATTTAAAACTACAGGATGCAGTGGCAATGAATGCCGAGAAAGCCGCACAGCGCATCAACAGATTCCAATTTGTCAGGGTGCAGGAATCCGATCTGCACCCTTGTTTTTTTGCCGTAAAAATGTCATAATGAATTATGCTGATAAAAGCGAAATGAGGAGGACATCATGTCATACACCGCATTATACAGAAAATTCCGCCCTGACATCTTTGAGGATGTCAAGGGACAAGACCACATTGTCACAACACTCAGAAACCAGATCAAGGCAGACCGCATTGGACATGCCTATCTATTCACAGGCACACGCGGAACTGGCAAGACGACAATCGCAAAATTGTTTGCCAAGTCCGTAAACTGTGAAAACCCTGTAGACGGAAGCCCCTGCGGACAGTGCAGGAGCTGTCAGACCATTGCTTCTGGCGCAAGCGTCAACGTGATTGAGATCGATGCCGCATCAAACAACGGCGTGGACAATATTAGGGAAATCATCGATGAAGTATCATACTCACCAGTAGAGGGCAAATTCAAGGTTTATATCATAGACGAGGTGCATATGCTTTCCATAGGAGCATTTAATGCACTGCTCAAAACCTTAGAGGAACCGCCCTCCTATGTCATTTTTATCCTGGCGACCACCGAAGTGCATAAAATCCCAATTACGATACTGTCACGTTGCCAGCGCTATGATTTTAAGAGAATCACCATAGAGACTATCGCAGACCGTCTGCGTGAGCTCATGGATAAAGAGCAGGTTCAAGTGGAAGAAAAAGCGCTCCGCTATATTGCAAAGACTGCAGACGGTTCCATGCGTGATGCGTTAAGTCTCTTGGATCAGTGCATCGCCTTCCATTTCGGAGAAGAACTGACCTACGACAAAGTTCTTGATGTACTAGGCGCAGTGGATACAGAAGTGTTTGCACGCCTGTTGGAAATGATACAGGCACAGGATGTCACAGGATGCATCGCGCTTCTCGAGGAAGTCGTCATGCAGGGGCGCGAACTCACTCAGTTTGTCACGGATATCACATGGTATCTCAGAAATTTGCTGTTGGTAAAGACCTCTGACAGTGATATTGAGGACGTTATTGACGTGTCTAGCGATAACCTTGCGCGCTTGAAGGCGGAGGCGGAGACGATGGATGCAGAGGAGATTATGCGCCAGATACGCATCTTTTCTGAACTCTCTGGACAAATCAAGTATGCGACACAGAAGCGCATCTTAATAGAAATGACACTGATCAAACTGTGCAGACCCGCCATGGAGACGACAAACGATGCCGTCGTGGCGCGCGTGAAAGATTTGGAAGAAAAAATTGAAAAAGGTGTTGTGCAGACAGCACCTGTTGCGATACAATCAACAGAGACAGTCACGGCAGCCGCACCCAAGCCGGGGCTTCCCAAAGCGATTCCTGATGATATCAGGCAGATTGTTGGCAGCTGGCATGGGATCGTGGCGGAGGCAAGTCAGCCACTCAAAACGCATCTAAAAAATGCGCATTTAAGCCTTGGCGGGGACAATAGACTGTTGATCGTAGTGGATGACGGGGTAGCGTATGATTATCTCAGCGACGAGGAAAACAGGAAACACGTAGAAACCATGATATCAAATTTTCTGCAGAAAGAGGCAGCAGTGCAGATACAGAACCTGGCGCCAGGCAGACATTTTGAGGAAAACTATGTTGACCTCACAAAAGTGATCAACATGGACATAGAAATCGAAGATGAGTAGTAAAGGAGAATGACACAATGGCAAAAAGAGGAGGATTTCCGGGGGGAATGCCCGGAAACATGAACAATCTGATGAAGCAGGCGCAGCGCATGCAGAGACAGATGGAGGAAGGGCAGAAAGAGCTCGAGGCGAAGGAATTTTCTGCAAAAGCAGGCGGCGGTGCAGTTGAAGTCGTCGTAACAGGTAAAAAGGAAATAGTGAAAGTCACACTCTCAGAAGAAGCAGTTGATCCTGATGATATTGAGACTCTTCAGGACATGATCATGGCAGCAGCAAACGAAGCGCTCCGTCAGGCAGAGGAGGCAAACAATGAGCTCATGGGCAAAATGACAGGCGGTTTAGGAGGATTTGGTGGAGGATTACCTTTCTGATGGAACTCTACAGCGGATATATCAATAAGTTAATTGAGCAGTTTGCCAAGCTTCCCGGTGTGGGAAACAAATCGGCCCAGAGACTTGCACTTCATGTGATCAATATGCCCCCCGAGCATGTGGAGCGTTTTGCGCAGATTATGGTTGATGCGCGAAAAAATATTCATTACTGCAATACATGTTACACCCTTGCTGACAAGGAGATTTGTCCGATTTGTGCGAATGCAAACCGCGATCACAAGACGATTATGGTCGTGGAAAACATCAGGGATCTTGCGGCATATGAGAAGACAGGTAAATACGAGGGGGTATATCATGTGCTTCACGGGGCAATCTCCCCCATGCTCGGAATCGGACCAAATGATATCAAGCTCAAAGAGCTGGTAAAACGATTGGAAGAGGATGTGGGCGAGGTCATCATAGCGACCAACTCCAGCCTCGAGGGAGAGACAACGGCCATGTATATCTCAAAGCTGATCAAGCCCACCGGGGTAAAAGTGACGCGCATCGCAAGCGGCGTACCTGTGGGCGGTGACTTGGAGTGCATCGATGAGATGACGCTGCTGCGTGCACTCGAGGGCAGGACAGAACTGTAAAATCTAAAATTTTTTTATATAAAAGCTATAAAAAGTAGTGTAGCTAAGGAATGCAGGTAAAGTATAATTGAGATGAAATGATGGAAAGAAAGAGGGAAAACAAATGGCAATCACAACAAAAAGCTTTGGAAAAGCACCTGACGGAACAGAAGTCATCCTGTTCACGATCAAAAACGACAATGGTTTCACCGCAGAAGTAACAAACTTTGGTGCAATCCTTGTCAGTCTCCTTGTGCCAGACAAGACAGGAGAGACAGCAGATGTCGTGCTTGGATTTGACAGTGTTGAAGGGTATTTCAAAAACGGCAGCTTCTTCGGAGCAACAATCGGACCAAGTGCAAACCGCATTGACAATGCAAGTTTTACTATTGATGGTGTAAAGTACCAGCTTGCAGTGAATGACAACACCAACAATCTTCACAGCGATGATGACAAGGGGTATCACAAGAGAATATGGAATGCAGAACAAAAGAACAACAGCGTCGTATTTACACTCGAGGACGCAGATGGTTCTATGGGATTTCCTGGAAACAAAAAGGTTCAGGTGACATACACCGTTACGGACGACAACGAACTCAAGATTGAATACGATGTGACAAGCGACAAGAAGACCTTGATCAACATGACCAATCATTCCTATTTTAATCTTGCAGGACATAATTCGGGAAATATCGAAGCACATAAGCTCTGTATTCACGCATCACATTTTACACCGATATTCGAACGTCTGATTCCGACCGGGGAGCTGGTAGATGTGACAGGTACGCCGTTTGACTTTAGGACGATGAAAGCAGTGGGAGAAGACATCAATGCAGATGACGTGCAGCTGGGATACGGACAAGGCTATGACCACAATTTTGCGCTGGACGACTTTGATGGAACCCTCAGGAAGGCAGCTTCCCTAGAGGAGCCGTCAACAGGCAGAAAGATGGATGTATACACAGACCAGCCGGGACTGCAGTTTTATGCAGGCAGTTGTATCAAACCAGAGACAGGCAAAGGCGGAGCGGTATATGACAAGCGGAGCGGTCTGTGTCTGGAGACACAATGCTTCCCCAATGCAATCAACCAGTCGAATTTCCAGAATGTCGTATATGGACCAGACAGACCATATAAGACAACAACGATTTACAGATTTTACAATTAAATAAACAGCTTATCAATAAAAAAGGTCTTGCAGGACCTTTTTTATTTATTTTTTCAGCCTGACTTATTTCGACAGAATCCTTAATCAAGAAGTGTTAAGATATCAGTGATAGTTTTTATGACAAATAATCTCTTAAATCTTAATACGAAAGGATGCAAAGGTGATGCCAAGATGGACAAGCAAACAAATATACTCACAAATACTCAGAATGTAATACCTGTCAATACACGAACGATAGGAGCCCCAGAGGGAATCTATATCCTGTATCTCGAGGATTACGTACATACGTTTATCAAGAAGATTTTGTCAGACAATTCGCAGAACGTGTTATTGAGCGACAAACATAGCAAAGAACAACAGGAGTATCAGATAGAAAGGATTTCGTCACAGGAGATTGCGCTGTATGGCAGATCGATCGAGGAAAATGGCAGATACCGGATTGTGATATCGGGAGCGGCAGTTTCCGACGGCGGCAGTGAGAGAATCCAGCAGTTGAACACGACCTATTTTCCCTCGTGTACCTATATTGGAAATGCAGGTGTAAGTCTCAACAAGGATTCCGGACTGCGGCTTGAACTGATGCTGCGAAGTACCAAAGTTGTCTTAGACGATTTCTACATATATTATGACCAAAATGAGGAGATGCAGAATTACCTTGTGGAATGGAATACAATCCGAGAGAATGACAGGGGCAAAATAATACTGTCCCCCACAGAACAGGACGCCCATACAAGAAGCAGTGCGACTGATGCGGCACATTTGAGCAGGATTACACAGGCGTATAATCGCGAGGAGGCAAAAGTCAGTTTCATGTGGAATGTCATGAATGTTCTATGCCTTGGCTTTGTCGTGTGCGTCATGGCATATGGCATCATCTCCATGAACAATTACAACAAAATGCAGAATATGCAGGCAAGTATTGATTACTGTATGGCATTTATTGAGGAGAACACATCATTTTTGATGAACGCTGCAAGGACAAATACAGAGCAGTCACAGCCAGTCTCCGCAATGCAGCAGAGTATGCAGGCCGAAAACAATACAATAAAGCTAAGTGAGCCGCAAATAGAAGAACCAGATGCAGCACAGATGGAGTCATACACTGCTATGGAAACAGAGCAATCTGCACAGGAGCGATCCGAAATGCAGGCGTTGGCACAACCTGTAATACAGGATTTGGCCCAGTCAGAAGAAACGCCTGAGACAACACAGGCGTTGGCACAAACAGTAGACGAGCCCAAGTCACTACAGTCAGTCACAGAACAAAATGCACCACCCATGCAGGAACAGGCATCGACACCACAGTATTACATTGTCCGCAGAGGTGACACACTTCGAACCATCTGCTACGCTATTTATGGGGATTATTCCCACGTAGATGAAATCTGCAGATGGAACAATATAGACGATCCAGATAATATTCTTTATGGACAAAAGCTTTTACTTCCCTGAAAATAATGTTATACTGTATCTGTTCAGCCATGCACAAGTGGACATGACCGAATGGATACAGTATTTTTGTGAGCAGTCAATGAGGTATACGGATGGCGGAAATAAGGGATTTCAACAGAAACCAATACCTTCTAAAAGGTGGAAAAGATAAAAAGAGTGGGGACAAAGAGAATGACAGCGATAAGAAATCAATGGACACCATGCTGGCAAGACACAGACAAATCAAATTGTACACAGTGCTGGCAGTTCTGGCACTGGCAGCGGTTGTGGCAGCAGGTTCCTACATCACTTGGAAAAATAAAGTGTACATTAGCTATCAAGTGATTCAGCAAAGTGAATGGGTAAGGTCTTCTGAGTCAAAGAGCATCAATCTCAATGGAACCCTCTTTACATACAGCAATGATGGTATGAGCTGCACCGATTTAAAGGGAAAGACGATCTGGAACCAGACCTACGAAATGCAGAATCCAGAGATTAGAACCTGTGGAAGAACAATAGCAGTCGGTGACTACAATGGCAGAAAAATTTATGTCGCAAACACACAGGGAATGGTGGGTACAGTGGAGACCACAATGCCGATCAGGGATTTCTGTGTGTCCACCAATGGTGTGGTGGCTGCGGTTCTGGACGATTCGACAGTCACAGCGATTTATCTATACAATGCTGCTACAGGGGAATCCTTTGCGGATTTTAAGACCAGAATGAGTAATTCCGGCTACCCGGTTGCAATTGATATCTCTAATGACGGAAGCCTTGCGGCAGTTTCCTATATCAAAGTGGAAAAAGGAAAAATGGTGTCCAATATTGGCTTCTATAATTTTTCAGCAGTAGGACAGAATTATACAGATAATTTTGTGAGCGGCTATGTATACCCAGAGGCAGTGATTCCATTGGTACATTTTATGTCAAATGACACTGTGTTTGCGGTGGCAGATAACCGACGGATGTTTTTTAAAGGCAGACAGAAACCAGAAAGCCTGTCAGAGACCATGATTTCAGAAGAAATACAGAGTGTATTTTATGATGAAAATCATGTAGGGCTTGTGTTTTTCAATACTGCAGCGGAGACGACGTACCGCCTTGAAGTCTATGATACCAATGCAAAAAAAGTCAGCGAAATCGCGTTTGACATGGACTATAAAGAAATCTTATTTGATACATCAGGAATTATTATATACAATGACAATGAATGCCTGATATACAATTGGAATGAAAGACTGAAATACCATGGGATTTTTCAGGAAAGAATCACTTGTTTCATTCCAGGCAAAAGCATATCAAGACACACTATTGTCACAGAGGACGCCATACAGACAATAGAGCTTCAATAACGAAATTAGAAAATTGGCAATATTGGAGGGAGCAGATTTGGAAATTAATATACTATTTATCATTGTAGTGCTTATACTGGCAGTAGGAGCAGTGCGGGGATGGAGAAGAGGACTTTTGGAGAGTGTAATACGTATGATATCGTGCATATTGGGAATACTAGTGATTGTAGTAGCAGCGAAAGGGGTCGGAAACTTTATTCAGAAAAGCTATGTACAGGTAATCATGGCATTGATACTGTTGCTTTTGATTCGATTTATTCACAGAATCGTTAAATTCCTGACAGATACTTTTAAGCTGGTTCGGGCAATTCCAATTGGAAAAATGGCAGATAAACTTGCGGGAGCTGTGTTGGGGCTGGTGGAAACAATCTTTGTGATATGGCTGGCTTTTCTGTTGATCGGAGTTTTTGACGTGATGGGAATTAACACATGGATAATGAAACAGGTGGGACAAAGTAGTTTCCTTACTATGATTTACTATTCCAATTACCTGATTGAATTGCTGAGAACAGTTCTATTTTAAGGTAACAGTTCAGACACCCCGCTATTAAAGGACGACAACCAGACCGGTTATTGTATAACTGGTCTGCCTTTCATTA
>JAIEEY010000301.1:17458-22338 GCA_029067205.1 Lachnospiraceae bacterium | reverse complement strand
GTCTTTTGCCTTGGATTCCGTGATCAGCTTCCCGTTTCGTGTGTATTTCATATACCAGGTATTTTTGCCGATTTCGAGGGCAAGGGAACCGCTGTAAATAATGATGCGCTCCTCATTGTCATCTACCTTGATTGGTCTTGCATCAGCATTGATCTCAAATGCCGGGTAGGTGTTTACCGCACCAAGGTGATGATAGGTCTGCACGCGGATGACCTCATCCATGGGGGCAGTGATGACTAACGTCAGATTGATGCCGCCAAGTGTGTCACCTCTTTCTTTGATGCGGATCGTCGGGGCGCAGATCGTCACCTTGTCCGCCTCTGCTTTTGTAAAATATGCCTGCTGTGGCGCGAAGCATTCACAGCCCTCCTGCTGAAGCCAGCAGCCATTACTGAATTTCATCATTACCTCTTTTCTGCGCCGGTCTCGATTGCGTATTTATAAGCTATATGAAAATGCTGCACCCGGCACTGTGCAGATATATATGTATCATACCATATATTGTCAAAAAGGAAATGAAATAATTAGAGTTTTTTAGCATTATTTTTTAAATAAGTTGGTCAAAATTGTTGATATGTGGTAAAATAATTATAAAATATGGCGTTGTGGGAGGAAGTATTATTGACTTTTGAGTGGGATGAAGAGAAGAATAAAATAAACATAGAAAAGTATGGTATTGATTTCGACACTGCTATGTTAGTATTTAATGACTTACAGCGAATTGAAATTTATGATGTGGAACATAGTATTGAAGAAGACAGATACAATACAATCGGAATGGTAAACGATGTGTTGTTTGTGGTTTATACAGAAAGAAAGGATAATATTTGTTTGATATCAGCCAGATTGGCAACGAAACTGGAAAGGAGCATTTACTATGATCAGGACAGTTACTTTGAGTAGAGAGCAGAAACCAACACAGGAACAAATTGATCAGATAAAAGAAGCGGCAAAGAGAGAGATTGTATTTGACGAAGATTCACCAGAACTCACACCAGCTATGGAGAAAGCCTTTCGATTAGCTGCGAAAAACAGGAATACTCAAAGAAAAACGATAATATCTTAAAGGAATCCGTTCGGAAATTATGAAATAAAGGAGGAATTTGTATGAAACTTACTTTTGTAGGTGCGGACCATCAGGTGACGGGGAGCTGCCATTTTCTGCAGGCATGCGGCAAAAACATTCTCGTGGACTGTGGTATGCAGCAGGGCTCCAATCCCTTTGAGTGCTGCGAGATGCCGGTTGATGAGGCACAGATCGACTATGTATTTCTGACGCATGCACACGTGGACCATTCGGGAAATCTGCCGCTTCTGTATGCGAGAGGGTTCCGGGGGCGGGTGTTTACAACAGAGGCATCGGCAGACTTGTGCTCCATTATGCTTCGCGACTGTGCGCATATCCAGATGCAGGAGGCAGAGTGGAAAAACAGAAAGGCAAAGAGAAATTCAGGGCTTCAGCCGGTTGAACCAGCATATACCATGGAGGATGCAGACGGGATCATCAGAAATATCGTGCCATGTGCATACGATAAGGATGTCGAGATCAGTGATGGTATCAGAATCCGTTTTACCGATGTAGGGCATCTGCTTGGCTCAGCCAGTATTGAAGTCTGGCTGACTGAGGGCGGCGTGACGAAAAAGATCGTATTTTCGGGAGACATCGGCAATAAGAACCAGCCGCTGATCAAAGATCCGATCTACACAAAGGAAGCAGATTATGTGGTCATGGAGGCGACTTACGGAGATCGGTATCACGCAAAGCAGAAAGAGGGGTATGTATCGGATCTCGCTGAGGTGATCAACAAGACCTTTGCAAAGGGCGGCAATGTAGTCATTCCTTCTTTCGCAGTGGGGAGAACACAGGAAATCTTATATTTTCTCAGACAAATTAAGGCAGATAACATGATACCCGATTTCCCAAGGTTTGAGGTATATGTTGACAGTCCGCTTGCCGTGGAGGCGACAGGCATATTCCAGAAAAATATATACACCTGTTTTGACGAGGAGGCTATGGAACTGGTGCATAAGGGTATCAATCCATTGAACTTCCCGGGGCTGAAACTTGCCATCACAAGCGAGGAGTCTAAGGAAATCAACTTTGATGAGACACCTAAGGTTATCATCTCCGCAAGCGGCATGTGTGAGGCAGGACGAATCAGGCATCATTTAAAACACAACTTGTGGAGACCAGAGTGTACGATCCTCTTTGTGGGATATCAGGCGGCAGGTACGCTTGGACGTATTTTAATAGAAGGTGCGGATGAGGTTAAACTGTTCGGTGAGGCTGTCGAGGTCAGGGCAAAGATTACACAGCTGCCGGGACTGAGCGGTCATGCCGACAAGGGTGGTTTGCTTGAGTGGGTGAATGCTTTTGAGAAGAAGCCGGACAAGGTATTTATCGTACATGGTGAGGATACAGCGTGCAGTTTGTTTGCGGAATGCCTGCGCTCAGAGCACGGGCATGATGCGTATGCACCATATTCCGGAACCAGGGTTGACCTGATTACAGGAGCCATTGAATTTGAGGCATCGCCTGTCGCTGTCAAGAAGCGTATGCGCAGTGTATCTGATGTATTTGCAAGACTGCTTGCAGCTGGACAGAGACTGATTGCGGTTATTTACAAGAACGAAGGCAGGGCAAATAAGGATTTGGCGAAATTTGCAGATCAGATCAATTCTCTTGCAGATAAATACGATCAGTGAGAATTGTTATTGGTACGCGTGCCGAAGCACGCAGGGGGTATAGATATGAATATTATAGCGGCTGTGGACAACAATTGGGCGATCGGCTTCCAAAACAGCCTTTTGGTTCGGATTCCAAGGGATCAAAAGGTGTTTCGGGAGATGACAGAGGGAAAAGTGATTGTCATGGGTAGAAAGACTTTGGAGACACTTCCGCAGAAACAGCCGCTGAAAAACCGCGTGAATATTATTTTGTCGAGGGATAGAAACTATGCAGTGAAAGATGCTGTTGTAGTTCATTCCATGGAAGAGCTTATGGAGGAACTCAAAAAGTATGATGACAAGGATGTCTATGTGGCAGGGGGAGCGAGTGTGTATGAGCAGCTCCTTCCTTACTGCGACACAGCATATATCACGAAAGTGGATTATACATACCAGGCTGATGCATATTTTCCACGGCTTGACGAGATGGAGAACTGGACATTGACTGAGGACAGTGAGGAGCAGACATATTTTGACCTAGAGTACTATTTTCAGAAATATGAGCGAAAAAAATAGAGGGAAATGTTGACTTTTGTAGTTGTTCGTATAAAATAAGGAATTAAGGAACTGTTCACGAGCTAATTTAGAACAGTTCGCAGGGAGTGCCAAGGCACTCAGCAGAAAGAGGAGGAGAGTTTGAAATGGAGAAGAAAGATTTGGATTGGTCCAGTTTAGGCTTTGGCTACAGACAGACCGAGAAACGTTACGTTACGAACTTTAAAGACGGTGCATGGGACGATGGTGTTCTCACGGAAGATGCCAACATTGTGTTAAATGAATGCGCCGGTGTTCTGCAGTATGCACAGACTTGTTTTGAGGGTCTGAAGGCATATACGACACAAGATGGAAAGACCGTCGTGTTCCGGCCGGACTTGAACGAACAGCGTATGTATGACAGCTGTGTGCGTCTCGAGATGCCGACACTTCCAGAGGGACGTTTTGTGGAGGCTGTGAAGCAGGTGGTCAAGGCGAACGAGACCTATGTCCCGCCTTATGGTTCTGGCGCAACGCTCTATGTAAGGCCTTATATGTTTGGAATGAACCCTGTGATCGGTGTCAAGCCGGCGGACGAATATCAGTTCCGAATCTTTACGACACCTGTAGGACCATATTTCAAGGGCGGTGCAAAACCTCTCACAATAAAAGTCAGCGATTTTGACCGTGCAGCACCGCATGGTACTGGTCACATCAAGGCAGGGCTTAATTATGCCATGAGCCTGCATGCGATTGTCACAGCCCACAAGGAAGGCTTTGATGAGAATATGTACCTGGATCCGGCGACGCGCACCAAGGTGGAGGAGACCGGTGGTGCTAACTTCCTTTTCGTAACAAAGGACAATAAGGTTGTCACACCAAAGTCAGGCAGCATTCTCCCGTCTATCACACGCCGTTCCCTGATGATTGTGGCAAAAGATTATCTTGGCCTGGAGGTAGAGGAGCGAGAAGTGCTTTTTGATGAGGTCAAGGAGTTCGCAGAGTGCGGACTGTGCGGCACAGCTGCAGTCATTTCGCCTGTAGGAAAGATTGTCAACAAGGGCGAGGAGATCTGCCTGCCTTCAGGAATGAACGAGATGGGCCCCGTGACCAAGCAGCTCTATGATACACTGACAGGTATTCAGATGGGACGCATCGAGGCGCCAAAGGGCTGGATTGTGGAAATCGAATAAAGGATTATAGGAATGAAAAGGTGTAAAGTCGTATTAAGGGGCTTTATGCCTTTTGCTATTTTCTACAGTTACTTAGATTATAGCGTCAGATTTATGCTATAAAGCAAGAAAAAATTGGATGATATGGAATTAGGAACTGTAGAATTTGAACGTGATATGTTACCAAAAACAAGCTTTAATTTTGAGGTAAGGAGAGCTCATAATGAAATAAAAAAAGCAGGATACGGGAGTCGAACCCGCCTCCTCGGCTTGGGAAGCCGATGTACTACCGATGTACTAATCCTGCAAACAATATTAGTATAACACCAAAGTATAAAACATTTCAACCCCCAAATTGAAAAAATAATAAATTTTTGAGCAGATAAGGAATTGAATAGGTTACTTTTCACACCTATGCCAAAGTAGTGGGAATCATGCACCAAAATGCTTGCCCTTTAGCATTTTGTGTGCAAAAATTGTTATAATTCACACCTCAATAGCTTAAAA
>JAIEEY010000301.1:0-17358 GCA_029067205.1 Lachnospiraceae bacterium | reverse complement strand
ATTAAAACTGGCATGGGTGTGAATTGTAACTATTCAAGTTACTGTTCACTCGTCCATCAACGTAGTGGAAATCATGCACCAAAATGCTTGCCCTTTAGCATTTTGTGTGCAAAAATTGTTATAATTCACACCTCAATAGCTTAAAAACCAATTAAAACTGGCATGGGTGTGAATTGTAACTATTCAAGTTACTGTTCACTCGTCCATCAACGTAGTGGAAATCATGCGCCAAAATGCTTGCCCTTTAGCATTTTGTGTGCAAAAAAGTTGCTGTTTACGCCTACAATAAACAAAATTGTACCAAAATCAGATGGGGCGTGAACAGTAACCTTGAATAGAAATCTGTCAACTATACTTTTTGCTGCATCTTTACAAAAACACAGGACTGATAGTATAATCATTAAGGAAAAATATGTGAAGGAGAAAAGATTATGATGGATTTTTCAGCGATTATGAAATTTAAGGGATCATGGGACACATTTACCAGAAATCACCCCAAATTTGTGCCGTTTATGCAGGCAGTAGGGCGTGAGGCAATCACAGATGGCACAATCATAGAAGTGAAAGTGACAAGCCCGGAAGGCAAGGAATACAACACCAATATGAAGATTACGCAGAGTGACATTGACCTGTTTGCACAATTAAAAGGGATGATGTAGGGAGTTCTTTTGCAGAATAAACGAATATGTATTTGGTGTGAAAGACAAACGCATATATTTCTTGAATGACATAATTTCTTGTGATATAATGAATCGATTATGCAAAGGAACTGACAATAGATGCTGTTTGACTCAAATTTTTATACAGTTCCTGGGAAAGTACAGGTGATAAGATGAAGGCGTTTTTAATATTGGAGGACGGCACTGTATTTGAGGGGACCCAGGTCGGTGCCGACAGGGAAATCATTAGTGAGATCGTATTTAATACTTCTATGGCGGGATATCTGGAAGTGCTCACAGATCCGTCCTATGCAGGGCAGGCAGTGTGCATGACGTATCCGCTGATCGGAAATTATGGCATCTGTAAGGATGATATGGAGTCTAAGAAGCCCTGGCCTGACGGGTTCATTGTCAGGGAATTATCTAGAAATTTCAGCAATTTCAGAGCAGATTTTTCCATTCAGCAGTTTTTGCAAGAGAATAACGTGCCAGGCATTGCAGGGATTGACACCCGTGCGCTCACAAAGATTTTACGCGAAAAGGGTACGATGAATGGTATGATTACGACAGACGAGAATTATCGTCTTGACGATGTGATTCCAAGATTAAAAGCCTACACAACTGGTAAGGTGGTTGAAAAAGTTACCTGTAAAGAAAAGTATGAGTTAAAGGGTTCCAGAGATCTGGCAGAAAATGGTGCTATATCTGGGAGTGCGAAGTTCATATCTGCGGACTATGAGGCGGGAAAGCGGGAGAAGAAGCCTTCCCTTGTCAAAGAGTTAAACGGTGCAGGCAGGCGCGTAGCACTTCTCGACCTTGGCACGAAAGACAATATTGCATACTCCCTTAAGATAAGGGGATGCGATGTAACAGTCTATCCGGCGACAACACTGGCATCGGAAATCATTGCGTCAAACCCTGATGGTATCATGCTCTCGAATGGACCAGGAGATCCAAAAGAGTGCCAAAACATCATAGCGGAAATCAAAAAACTCTATGGTACAGACATCCCGATTTTTGCAATCTGTCTCGGACATCAGCTCATGGCGCTTGCGACAGGAGCTGATACGTACAAGATGAAATATGGGCATCGGGGCGGCAATCACCCGGTAAAAGATCTTGCCACAGGGAGAGTATATATCTCCTCACAGAATCACGGCTATGTGGTTGACATGGAAAAGCTGGATCCCAAAGTTGCAACACCTGCTTTTATCAATGTGAATGACGGGACAAACGAAGGGTTGAATTACACGGGAAAAAATATTTTCACGGTTCAGTTCCACCCAGAAGCGTGCTGTGGTCCGCAGGATTCCGGCTATTTGTTTGACAGGTTTATTGAGATGATGAATGGTGGGAAGATGGAGGTGACAAGATAATGCCAAAGAATCCAGATGTGAAAAAGGTAATGGTGATTGGTTCAGGACCAATCGTCATTGGACAGGCTGCTGAATTTGACTATGCAGGTACACAGGCGTGCCGCTCTCTGAAAGAGGAAGGTGTCGAGGTTGTGCTGGTGAACTCGAACCCGGCGACTATCATGACAGACAGGGATATCGCAGACAAAGTCTATATTGAGCCTTTGACCGCAAAAGTATTGGAGCAGATTATCGAGAAAGAAAAGCCGGATTCCATTCTCCCGACACTGGGAGGACAGGCAGGGCTGAATCTTGGCATGGAGCTTGAGGAAAGCGGATTTCTGGCTTCCCACAATGTAAAGCTTCTGGGCACGACGGCAGCTACAATCAGAAAGGCGGAGGACAGACAGGAGTTCAAGGATACCATGGAAAAGATCGGGGAACCCTGCGCGGCTTCCCTCGTCGTGGAAAATGTCGAGGACGGTGTAGCATTTACGAACACGATCGGATATCCGGTGGTGCTCCGTCCGGCGTATACCCTTGGCGGCAGCGGCGGTGGTATAGCCCACAACCAGCTCGAGTTGGAAGAGATTCTCGAAAACGGTCTGCGTCTTTCCCGTGTGGGACAGGTTCTTGTCGAGCGCTGTATCGCGGGGTGGAAGGAAATCGAGTATGAGGTGATGCGCGACAGCGCTGGAAACTGCATCACAGTATGTAACATGGAAAACATCGATCCGGTCGGGGTACACACGGGTGACAGTATTGTCGTGGCACCTTCGCAGACTTTGAGTGACAAAGAGTACCAGATGCTGCGCACATCGGCCCTAAATATCATCTCGGAATTAAATATCACAGGCGGCTGCAATGTACAGTTTGCACTGCACCCGACAAGCTTTGAGTATTGTGTTATTGAAGTAAATCCACGTGTGAGCCGTTCTTCTGCATTGGCTTCTAAAGCAACGGGTTATCCGATTGCGAAGGTTGCAGCAAAGATTGCACTTGGTTATACATTAGATGAGATTAAAAACGCTATCACAGGAAAGACCTACGCAAGCTTTGAGCCGACGCTGGATTACTGTGTTGTGAAGATGCCAAGACTTCCATTTGATAAGTTTATCACAGCAAAGCGATCACTCACCACACAGATGAAGGCGACAGGAGAGGTCATGAGTATCTGCACGAGTTTCGAGGGTGCGCTGATGAAGGCGATCCGTTCGCTGGAACAGCATGTGGACTGTCTCAGAAGCTATGATTTCTCTGAACTTGACGGGGATGCACTCCTGAAACGGATGGAGAAGGTTGACGACCAGAGAATCTATGTGATTGCGGAGGCGCTCAGAAAAGGAACTGACTATGATACGATCTACGATATCACCAAGATTGACAGATGGTTTATCGATAAGCTTTCTATTATTGTGGAGATGGAGCACGCATTGGAGACACAGCCGCTCACCTTGGAACTGTTGAAAGAAGCGAAACGGATTGAGTTTCCGGACAATGTAATTGCCAGACTTACCGGAAAGAGCGAGTCGGAAATCAAGGAAATGCGCTATGCAAACAACATTGTTGCCGCATTCAAGATGGTTGATACCTGCGCGGCGGAGTTTGAGGCAAGCACACCATACTATTATTCGTGTTATGGTGGAACCAACGAGGCTGTGGAGACAAATCCGCCCAAGAAAGTACTTGTGCTCGGCTCAGGACCGATCCGTATCGGACAGGGAATCGAGTTCGATTACTGCTCAGTACATGCGACATGGGCATTTTCGAAGGCTGGTTACGAGACCATTATCATCAACAACAATCCTGAGACGGTGAGTACGGATTTTGACATTGCGGACAAGCTTTATTTCGAGCCCCTCACGCCGGAAGACGTGGAGAATATTGTCAATATAGAAAAGCCTGACGGGGCAGTTGTGCAGTTTGGTGGTCAGACAGCGATCAAGCTCACAGAAAGCCTGATGAAAATGGGGGTGCCGATTCTGGGGACGAAGGCAGAGGATGTCGATGCGGCGGAGGACCGGAAGCTTTTTGATAAAATTCTCGAGGAGACACAGATTCCGCGTGCGGCAGGCGGCACAGTCTATACGGCGGAGGAGGCAAAAGAAGTTGCAAACCGTCTGGGTTATCCGGTGCTTGTCAGACCTTCGTACGTGCTCGGCGGGCAGGGTATGCAGATTGCCATTTCCGACGAGGAGATTGAGGAGTTCATGGAGATCATCAACCGCATTGCGCAGGATCACCCGATCCTTGTTGACAAATATCTGCAGGGCAAGGAACTTGAGGTGGACGCTGTCTGTGACGGCACGGATATCCTGATTCCGGGGATTATGGAACATATTGAGAGGACTGGTGTTCACTCCGGTGACTCAATTTCAGTATATCCTGCACATACGATTACGGACAAGGTGAAGAAGACAATCGCAGAGTATACAAGGCGTCTGGCAAAGGCACTGCACGTAAAGGGATTGATCAACATTCAGTTCATCGCTGTCGGGGAAGAAGTATTTGTCATTGAGGTAAATCCCCGTTCTTCGAGGACGGTTCCATATATCAGCAAGGTGACAGGTATCCCAATCGTAGACCTTGCAACAGAGGTTATTATCGGAAAGACAATCAGGGAACTCGGTTATGAGCCTGGTCTGCAAAAAGAAGCAGACTACATCGCGATCAAGATGCCAGTATTTTCTTTTGAGAAGATCAGAGGGGCAGAGATCAGCCTTGGACCAGAGATGAAGTCGACAGGGGAATGTCTTGGCATCGCTAAGACGTTTAATGAAGCACTGTATAAGGCGTTCCTTGGGGCAGGAGTTGATCTGCCGAAGCACAAGCGCATGATTATCACTGTGAAGGATGCGGACAAGGGCGAGGCCATTGAGATCGGAAGACGTTTTGAGGCACTCGGCTATACGATTTACGCGACGCGCAGCACGGCAAAGGCACTGAATGATGCAGGTGTCAAGGCAAAAAAGGTCAATAAGATACAGCAGGAATCACCGACAGTTATGGATTTGATTCTCGGTCATAAGATTGATCTTGTAATCGATACGCCGACACAGGGGCGTGATAAGTCAAGGGACGGATTCCTGATCAGAAGAACTTCAATTGAGACAGGTGTCAATTGTATTACAGCACTGGATACAGCGAAAGCGCTGGCGACAAGTCTCGAGAGCAAGAATGACAATCCATTGACGCTGGTGAATATAGCAGATTTGTAACGGGTTAGGATATTCGCAAGAAATGAATTCATTTTTCGTGATTGGGTGTATGTAATGATTAGGGTATGAATAGCTGAGTGAATTTAATAAGGAAGAAAGAGTGTCAGTTATTGACACCTTTTCTGTATGGGATAGGGGATATGAGAAATTTTCAGAAAGAACTCGACAAAATTCTTGAACAAATATCAATTCCGCCGCGCCTCCTGCTGCATAGCTGCTGTGCGCCATGCAGCAGCTATGTGCTTGAGTATCTGAGGCGGTATTTTGAGATTACGGTTCTGTATTATAATCCGAATATCTCGATGGAAGCGGAGTATCAAAAGCGTGTGGAGGAGCAAAAGCGCCTGATTGCAGCATACAATAAACTGACAGACAGCGGTTTCCCGATTTCCATTATGGAAGGAGACTATGAACCAGAGACTTTTTACGAGATTGCAAAGGGTTTGGAACAGTGTCCGGAGGGTGGTGAGCGGTGCTTTGCCTGTTATGAGCTTCGGCTCAGAAAGACGGCGGAACTTGCAAAGGAATTGGGGCAGGATTACTTTGCGACGACACTCACAATCAGTCCCTTAAAAAATGCCGCAAAGTTGAATGAGATTGGAGAGAAACTGTCAGAAGAATACCAAATTTCATGGCTTCCATCTGATTTCAAGAAGAAAGATGGATATAAGCGTTCAATTGAACTGTCAGCGGAGTATGGTCTGTACAGGCAGAATTATTGTGGGTGTGTATATTCAAGGAGTTATTGAGGCGAGAAGTAAAGAAATAATTCAGAAGTGGCAGACTACGTTTGGAGAGACTACTTATTATTGTTAGGATAATATGATTGGAAAGAGATATGGAGGTAATATGAAAAAAATATTGGAATTAATTTCTGACGAAATGAAGAATGCATTTGAGCAGGCGGGGTATGAGCGGGAGCTTGGCAAGGTGACACTATCGAACAGACCCGACTTGTGCGAATATCAGTGCAATGGCGCGATGGCAGGTGCTAAGCAGTATAAAAAGGCGCCGATCATGATTGCAAATGATGTCGCTGCAAAGCTTTCTGACAGCAAAGTTTTTGAGCGGGCGGAAGCAGTCGCACCAGGTTTTTTGAACCTGACTTTGAAAAAGGAATTTATCGGCGAATATATTAAGAATATGCGTGCTGACAAGAAATATGGTCTGGAGGAGGTTGAAAATCCCGCAAAGATCGTGATCGACTACGGCGGACCAAATGTCGCAAAACCGCTGCACGTAGGACATCTGCGCTCTGCGATCATTGGCGAGAGCGTAAAGCGCATTGCGCGTTATATGGGACATCATGTGGTCAGTGACATTCATCTGGGTGATTGGGGACAACCGATGGGATTGATCATGAACGAGCTCAGAATCAGAAAACCAGAACTGATCTATTTTGATGAAAATTATGCTGGGGAATATCCTGCCGAGCCCCCTTTCACAATCTCGGAGCTTGAGGAGATCTATCCTTTTGCGAGCAAGCGTTCCAAGGAGGACGCGGCATACAAAGCAGACGCGATGGCATGTACCTACAAGCTGCAGAGTGGGATGAGGGGATACCGTGCGCTCTGGAATCATATTATAGCGGTTTCCGTTTCGGATTTAAAGAAAAATTATGAGAAACTGCATGTGGATTTTGATTTGTGGAACGGGGAGTCCACGGTGCATGACCTGATACCGCAGATGGTTGACGCGATGAAAACAGGTGGTTATGCGTATGTCAGCGATGGCGCGCTTGTCGTTGACGTAAAAGAGGAAACGGATACGAAAGAGTTTCCCCCTTGTATGATCCTGAAATCAGACGGTGCTGCCCTCTACAATACAACAGACCTCGCGACGATCATGATGCGTATGGAGACCGAGAAGCCGAACAAGATCGTCTATGTGGTCGATAAGCGCCAGGAACTCTATTTTGAGCAGGTTTTCCGCTGCGCTCGCAAGACAAAGCTTGTGCAGGAGGATACGGAATTGAAGTTTCTCTGCTTTGGTACAATGAATGGAAAGGACGGAAAACCATTTAAGACACGTGAGGGCGGCGTGATGCGTCTGGAAAATCTAATCCAGGAGATTAACGATGAGATGTTCCGTAAGATTAAGGAAAGCCGTGAGACAACGGACGAGGAGGCGGCCGCGACTGCCCAGGTGGTGGGGCTTGCCGCTCTGAAATACGGTGATTTGTCCAATCAGGCGAGCAAAGATTATATCTTTGACATTGACCGTTTTACGTCGTCGGAGGGAGATACGGGACCATATATCCTCTACACGATTGTGCGCATCAAGTCAATCCTCGCAAAATATACGGAAAACGGCGGCGATGTGCAGGCGGTATTGTCCGATCTCAAAGCACCAGTCAATGACAGCGAAAAGCAGCTGATGATGGAGCTTGCAAAATATAATGCAAGTGTAGAGACGGCATGCGAGGAGTATGCACCGCACAAGATTTGTGCCTATATCTATGATCTTGCCAATGCGTTTAATCATTTTTATCATGAGACGAAGATTATCGCGGAGGAAGATGAGTCAAAGAAAGCGGGCTGGATAGCGCTTCTGGCACTCACGAGGGATGTGCTCGAGACGTCCATTGATCTGTTAGGCTTCTTGGCACCAGAGAGAATGTAGGTTTTAAAAGAGAACCCGGCGAGAGCTGTGTTCTCTTTTTGCATTGTTATGCACAAATCAAATGTGTAGATACAAGCATTTCAGATAATAAATAAACATAAAAAATGTATAGATATTACAAAATTTTATTTGAATACATAGAAAAATAGTGAGAATTGTGTACGCAGGATAGACTTTATGTTAAAATAATAGTATGTTAATATATTAACGAGAGAGGATGTGTGCATAATGTACGGAAATCAGAAGGGGCTGATTTTTACAAATGAGAAATGTATCGGTTGTAATAAATGTATTTCGGCTTGTCCGGTAATCGTTGCAAACCGGGCTGTCAAGACAGAGGCGGGACTCCAGCGGATCGAAGTGGACGGCGAGAAGTGTATCGCATGCGGAGCCTGCTTTGATGCGTGTGAACATAATGCGAGAGAGTTTGTGGACGACACGGAGGATTTTTTTGATGCACTTTCAAAAGGAGAGAAAATATCAGTTTTGTGGGCTCCTGCATTTGCGGCAAACTATCCCAATGAATACCGGCAGATACTTGGAGGATTAAAAAAGCTCGGTGTAAACCGTATCATAAGCGTAAGTTTTGGGGCGGATATCACGACATGGGGGTATATCAGATACATCACAGAGCACAATTTTCACGGGGGAATCTCCCAGCCATGTCCGGCAATTGTCAATTATGTGGAACACTACATACCAGAGCTCATACCAAAACTTGTACCAATACAGAGTCCGCTTATGTGCGCGGCAATCTATGCGAAAAAGTATCTGAATATCACGGACAAGCTTGCCTTTATCAGTCCGTGTATTGCCAAGAAGGACGAGATCAGCGATCCCAAAAACAAAGGTTATGTGAGCTATAACGTGACTTTTGACCATCTGGCAAAATATTCCAAGCAACATAATATCAAGGCGGAGCCGGCTCCGAATGAGATTGAGTATGGTCTGGGTTCGATCTACCCTATGCCTGGCGGATTGAAAGAGAATGTATACTGGTTCTGCGGGGAGGAAGTATTCATACGCCAGGTTGAGGGAGAGAAGCATGCATATCATTTCCTTGAGGATTACAAGGAGAGAGTGCTTGGTGGCAAGCGGCTTCCGTTTATGGTCGATGCACTCAACTGTGCACAGGGATGTATCTATGGCACTGGTGTGGAGGAGGAAAAGACCAAAACGGACGACATTCTCTACGAACTTCAGGCAATCAAGGAAGCGAGCAAGTCAAACAGAAAGAGCAGCGCATGGGCGAGAAAGGCGACACCTGCACAGAGACTGAGAAGTCTCAATAAGCAGTTTGCACGTCTGAATCTCAATGATTTTATGCGTGAATATACAGATAAATCAAGAGGAAATGAAATAAAGAAACCAAGTCTGGCAGAACTAAATAACATTTTCACGGATATGAATAAGGTGAATACCATGCAGCAGCATATCAACTGCAGTGCCTGCGGATATGATACCTGTGCAGCGATGGCAACAGCGATCTATAATGGCTGTAATGACAAGGACAGCTGTGTCCATTACATTAAAAATGTAGCCGAGGAAGAGAAGGAGCGTATACAGGAAATTTCGTTTGAAGTGGAAGCCAAGAACGCGGAAATGGCAAAGAAGAACGAGACGATCAGTGAGATGGTATCTGAGGCAAACGGCGAGTTCACGACACTGAACGCATCGATTGACGAGATGATAGACGGCAATAACAACAATGCGGAGGAGAGCACGAATATCAGCATGGCGATGGTGGATGTTGTCGATTTCTGCGATGAAATGAAGAAGTCTTTTGGTGAAATTCATGAATTGCTGGATCAGCTTGGCGGAAATAATGAGAACATCACAAAGGTGGCGGCAAAGACAAATCTGTTGTCGCTGAATGCTTCCATAGAGGCGGCAAGGGCCGGGGAAGTCGGAAAAGGATTTGCGGTAGTGGCACAGGAAATCAAGACTCTGAGCGATGTCAGCAGGGGCGCGGCCGATGACAGCAGCAAGAATAAGGATCAGATCGTGGCAGCAATGGCGAAGCTGATGGAGAGTTCGGAGAATTTGATGAAGGTCGTTGACAATGTAAATGAGAGAATAACGAACCTTGCGGCGAGTACAGAGGAGATCGCGGCGTCCGCTACGATGATTGGACAAGTTGCGTCAGAGCTTCACAGTAAATTCGACAGAATCAGCGCTCTTTGATGCTTGAAAGAGGAAAGTTTTTCATAGAAGTTTTTACAGAAGTTTTTCTTGTGGTTGCAGTTCATGGGAATAAAGTGTATAATCATGGGGAATGCATAAAATTAATCAAGGAAAGAGAGACAATATCATGAACAACAAAATACCATACAAAATTTATCTGGAAGAGAGCGAGATGCCGAAACAGTGGTACAATGTGAGGGCTGACATGAGAAATAAGCCTGCACCGATCTTAAACCCCGCAACGATGAAACCTGTTGTGGTGGAAGAGCTGTCACCAATTTTCTGTGAGGAGCTAGCAAAGCAGGAGCTGGATGACACGACTCCGTATTTTGACATACCGCAGGAGATCCGAGACTTTTATAAGATGTACCGCCCATCTCCGCTCACACGCGCTTACTGTCTGGAGAAAAAGCTGGATACACCAGCGCATATTTACTACAAGTTTGAGGGAAACAATACATCAGGGAGCCATAAGCTCAACTCGGCAATCGCACAGGCTTACTATGCGAAGAAGCAGGGACTTAAGGGCGTTACCACAGAGACCGGCGCAGGCCAGTGGGGAACAGCCTTATCTATGGCATGTTCTTATTTTGATTTGGATTGCCAGGTATATATGGTCAAGGTGTCCTATGAGCAGAAGCCTTTCCGGCGCGAGGTAATGCGGACTTACGGGGCAAAGGTGACACCGTCTCCTTCCATGCTCACGAATATCGGAAGAAAGATCAATGAGGAGTTCCCGGGAACGACGGGAAGTCTTGGCTGTGCCATCTCTGAGGCAGTGGAGGCTGCCACGACACAGGAAGGATACCGCTATGTACTGGGTTCAGTACTGTCGCAGGTGCTTTTGCACCAGACAGTCATCGGGCTGGAGACGAAGTCCGCACTGGATAAATATGGGATCAAGGCGGACATGATCATCGGCTGTGCAGGCGGTGGTTCCAATCTGGGCGGACTGATCTCGCCGTTTGTCGGGGAGATACTCAGGGGTGAAGCTGACTATGAAATCATTGCAGTGGAACCGGCTTCCTGCCCGAGCCTTACGAGGGGCGTCTATGCATATGATTTTTGCGATACGGGAAAAATCTGTCCGCTGGCGAAGATGTACACACTCGGAAGCGGCTTTATCCCATCGGCAAACCATGCCGGCGGGCTTCGTTATCATGGTATGAGTACCATCATATCACAGCTGTATGATGACAATATCATATCAGCAAGGAGCGTGGAGCAGACAGAGGTATTCCAGGCGGCACAGACATTTGCGAGAGTAGAGGGCATTCTGCCTGCGCCTGAGAGCAGCCATGCAATCAAAGTGGCGATCGATGAGGCGTTGAAGTGCAAGGAAACCGGCGAGGAGAAGAATATTGTGTTTGGTCTTACAGGAACAGGATATTTTGATATGGTCGCATACCAGAAGTTTAACGATGGCGAAATGACAGATTATATTCCTACAGACGAGGAACTCGCAAAGAGTTTTGCGACATTGCCGAAGGTGAACGCATAATCAATGAAATTAAGCGAGCAGGGGAATTTCCCCTGCTCGCTGTGTCAGTTATTTTTGTGCAGATCCTAGTGCTCTATCCGGATGGAATACTAAGGTCTGAGCAAATAAAAAATAGCGAAGGGGGGATTCGAACCCTCGACACCGCAGGTATGAACCGCGTGCTCTAGCCAACTGAGCTACTTCGCCATGATACATAAAAAATAAAGTATAAAAATGGGGCCTACAGGGCTCGAACCTGTGACCCTCTGCTTGTAAGGCAGATGCTCTCCCAGCTGAGCTAAGACCCCACGTAACTGACTTCTTTACTATACTAATTCTTTGGAAAAAAGTCAATACTTTTTCTGAAAAAGATACAAAAAAAGATACGAAAGTCTTTTTTATCTTGTCATAATATGGTAAAATTACAATAAGTTTTGGAAAAGGGATTAAACGGAGATTGGTTTGAATGAAAGTAATCGTACATGACCTGCAGGAGAAGTCGTGGCAGGCTCTCGGGATGAAGCTTCAGGAAAAGGACATTGTCATAAGTGAAGACAGAAGCTGCGCGGGCAGGGATATCGAGGACCTGATCGGAAGCTGCGGTCAGCTGGTGCTGATCAGCCGTTGTGTATACGGGGGATTCAGCCCGTTTGTCCAGGGAGTACTGGAAAAGTGCAGGAGGCATTTTGGCCCCTTTCTGGAGATGCGTCATGGACAGACACACTATGAAGTAAAAAGTGAGAACAGAAATACATTTGGTATGGTATGTTGTTTTTACGGGGATAATATTACTCCGAGGGAAGAACAGTCGGCGAGGATACAATCTGTGTCGGACGGCATATCACTGCAGGCAAAAGGCGTTAAGATTGTATTTTATGACACGATAGATAAGCTGAGGCAGCTCAATGGTATCATTTTATAGGTATCATATCGGGCAGTTTGGGAGGTGATCGGCAGGATGATCTTATTTCTTGATGGGGGGTATATTTTGGCAGACAGATGTGCGGCGTGCGTGGAGAACATTCGGGAGTACGCACAGAGGGAAGAACTGATTTCGGTAAAGATTGAGGATAACATGGACTGGAATCGTGTATGCAGATATCTCGAAGATGCACATGCAATCGTGCTGGCGGCAGATGTCTATCTAGACAGTGTGTCCTCGACAGTTCTTAGGTTTCTGGAACGGGTGGAACAGGCAGTGATTGATGGAGAGAGCATCGGCGGCAGGTTTTATGCGGTTCTCTATACAGAACTGTATGAGGGCGAACAGACCAGTGTGGCGATGGAGATTTTAAAGAACTTCTGCGTGCATGCCAACATTGCGTGGGGAAGAGGATTGGGAATCGGCGGCAGCAATGTGGGGACGACAGTCTGCAAAAAGAGTCTGTGGAATGTCTTTCGCAAAGGAGCAGAGGATTTCAGGGCAAGTGCGCTGCAGAGCCAGGCTTTGTTCATCAGGGAAAGGATACAGGGAACAGATGTGTATATCAATCCCAAGGAGGTGTCGAGGCGGGGATATATTCGAAAAATGAACCAGAAGATGAAAAAAAGTAATCGCGTAAAAATCGCTCAAAATTTGTGAAAACGCAAAAAAAACCATAAAAATTTCAGCTCTTTCAACAAGAAAGAACAGCTATTTTTAAGGGATTTGAACGGATTATGTGGTATTTTGGCAGATGCTGTATTTAAAGCGCAAAAAGTGCGATAAGTAACTGTTGCAAGATAAATTGACAATCTTATATAATGGACATTGCCAAATCCTGCTAGAATTTGTAAGTATACGTAAATTGGGAGCAGCGTTTATGAATTCTTTAGGAATTGTCGCAGACAGTTCCTTTGCCAAGATTATGATTGGGAGACGTGATTATGGTGGCATTTGGCAGTCAAAAATTGGAATGGAGGACAAATTTATGGAGCAATTAAACGTAATGACACAGCAGGATAACGAGAAGATTTTTAGGATTCTCAGCGATTTATTGACAAAAGACAAGGAATTTCAAATCATGATCACGGTTCCTGCAGGTTCAAAGCTCACGAGCAGTGATAACAGCCTGATGGGGAAAAGGGCAGACAGCAGACCCGAAGCAAATTCCTTGGAAAATACACATGATCTTGAAAAAGATGTGACAGATATGATACATGAGATTGGTGTACCCGCTCATATCAAGGGGTATCAGTATCTTCGTGAGGCGATCATGATGTCGGTGGAGGACAATGAGATGTTAAACTCGATCACAAAGATTCTCTATCCGTCAATCGCTAAGAAGTACCAGACAACACCAAGCCGCGTGGAGCGTGCCATCAGGCATGCGATTGAGGTAGCATGGAGCAGAGGAAAGATGGAGACGCTCGATTCACTTTTCGGCTATACGATCAATATCGGAAAGGGCAAGCCGACCAATTCTGAGTTTATTGCTTTGATAGCAGATAAAATAAGACTTCACTACAGGGCATAATGACGAGTATAATCAGACAAATTCCTTTGCATTCCCGCCGCGTTTGGTGTATAATAAGTTTACTATTATAGCATAAGAAATTTGCAACACTGGATATTAGTGTGGAAAGGGATTTGATTGTATGAAAAATATTTTATTTGTGGCTTCAGAGGGTGTACCATTTATTAAAACGGGAGGACTTGCGGATGTGGTGGGGTCACTTCCGAAGTATTATGATAAGAGATATTTTGATGCGAGGGTAATCTTGCCCAAGTACATGTGTATGTCGGATCACATGAAGTCATTGATGCAGTACAGAACACATTTTTATATGGATTTTATGGGACAGAGTGAGTATGTGGGAGTACTCGAGGCAGAGTATGATGGTGTCACATATTACTTTATTGATAACGAGAAAATGTTTGGGGGATTTAAGCCATACAGCGATGATCATATCGGCGAGATCACAAAATTCGTATTCTTTTCCAAGGCGGCTTTGTCAATCCTGCCAGTTGTAGGTTTCCGTCCTGATATTGTGCATTGCCATGACTGGCAGGCAGCGATCATACCCGTATACTTGAAGGAGCGATTCGCGAAGGGTGAGTTTTACCAGGGAATGAAGTCAATCATGACCATTCATAATCTCAAGTTCCAGGGTATCTATGACATTAAGACAGTTCAGAATATCACAAGTCTTGATGGTTCCTATTTTGCACCGGATAAGCTGGGATACTTCAAGGATGGTAATCTGTTGAAGGGGGGACTGACCTATGCAGATGCGATTACGACAGTGAGTGAGACCTATGCGGAGGAGATCAAGACGGATTTCTACGGAGAGAAACTCAATGGACTTCTGACGGCGAGAAGCCATGACCTGAGAGGAATCGTGAACGGCATTGATTACAACGAGTATAATCCGGAAACAGACCAGTTTATTGTAGCTCATTATAGTGCCTCGAACTTCAGGAAGGAGAAGATCAAGAATAAGAGAGATCTGCAGAAGCAGCTTGGACTGGAAGAGAATGACAAGAAGATGATGATCGGTATCGTGTCGAGGCTTACAGACCAGAAAGGTATGGATCTGGTTGCGTACATCATGGATGAGATGTGCAGCAAGGATGATGTGCAGCTGGTAGTGCTTGGCACAGGCGAGGAGCGCTATGAGAATATGTTCCGTCATTTTGACTGGAAATATCACGGCAAGGTTTCTGCGAATATCTACTATTCGGAGGAGCTTTCCCACAGGATTTATGCGTCATGTGATGCATTCCTTATGCCGTCGTTGTTTGAACCCTGTGGACTGAGCCAGCTGATGTCACTGCGCTATGGTACAGTTCCTATTGTGCGTGAGACGGGCGGATTGAAGGACACAGTAGAGCCGTATAATGAATTTGAGGGAACGGGCACAGGATTCAGTTTTACAAACTACAATGCACATGAAATGCTCAATACAATTCGGTATGCTGAGCAGGTGTACTATGACAGAAAGCGTGAGTGGAACAAGATCGTGGACAGGGCAATGGCTGCGGATTATTCATGGGCTGTGTCTGCGAGCAAGTATCAGGAGATGTATGACTGGATGATAGGGAACTAAGGCGGCAAAGGACGCAGCCTTAGTTCCCGGAAAGAACGCAAGGGCAGCGTTCTTTCGGTTTGTTGGCAGCGGGAGGATTGTACTCTTTCGGTTTGCTGACAGCATGAAACAGTATATTTATGGCGAAAAGAACGCGGAGGACGCGTTCTTTCGCTGTATTAGGAATTGTTTCGGCTTGTTTATACAGTTTTTAGAGGATAAGAAGGTAAGGCGGGGTTAGAGATGGCATTTGATGGAGTGACAATCGCGGGGATTGTCAGTGAATTGAAGGATAAATTGATTGGGAACAGGATTTACAAGATTGCACAGCCTGAGAAGGACGAGCTGATTTTGACTGTGAAGGGGAGCTGTGGACAAGTCAGGATGCTGATGTCAGCGGATGCGTCGCTGCCACTGCTGTACCTGACAGAAAAGAACAAGACGAGTCCTATGACTGCACCAAATTTCTGTATGCTTCTCCGCAAGCATTTGCAGAATGCGCGCATTGTGTCGGTGACGCAGCCGGGACTGGAACGCATTGTTCGTTTTGAATTGGAACATTTGAATGAGCTGGGGGACTTGTGCAGGAAATATCTGATCATAGAGCTGATGGGAAAGCACAGCAATATTATTTTTTGTGATGACAAGGATATGATTATCGACAGTATAAAACATATTTCGGGAATGGTGAGTTCAGTCAGGGAGGTTTTGCCGGGACGTTCGTATTTTATTCCCAAGACACAGGATAAGGCAGAGCTTTTGGAGTGCTCCGCAGATGAAATGGCGGCGGTGCTAAAGGCAAAGAGCTTGCCGGTGTATAAGGCGATATATACTGGATTTACAGGAATATCACCATGTATAGCTCAGGAGTTGTGCTATAGAGCGGGGATTGATGCGGATATTCCCTCTTCGGAACTTGAAGCGGGGGCGCTGGAGAGGGTTATTTCTGTGCTGAGAGGATTAGCAGATGATGTGAAACAGGGAAAATTTTGCTTTAATGTCGTGTATGAGAATAACCAGCCAGTTGAGTACGCAGCTATAAGATTAAGCTCTTATACACAGGAGCAGAGCAGGGATTTTGAGAACGTTTCAGAACTTTTGGAATCTTATTACGCGGAGAAAAATGTGATCACGCGTATCCGGCAGCGCTCAGTCGATCTGCGCAAGATTGTACAGACGGCACTGGAGCGGAATGTCAAGAAGTATGACCTGCAGGTGAAGCAGTTACAGGATACAGAGAAAAGGGAAAAATACAGAGTATATGGGGAACTGTTGAACGCATATGGTTATGGTGTGGAGACGGGGGCAAAGTCGATGGAAGCCCTCAATTATTATGACAATCAGATGATAACGATTCCGCTTGACCCGATGTTTTCTGCGGGGGAGAATGCAAAGAAGTATTTTGACAAGTATCAGAAACTGAAACGTACCTACGAGGCATTGACGACGCTCACCAAGGAGACGAAGGAGGAGATTGAGCATCTAAAGTCGGTCAGCACTTCGCTTGACATTGCGTTGAAGGAAGAGGACCTGGTGCAGATCAAGGAGGAGCTCATCGAGAGTGGATACATCAGGAGAAAGGGCAATGCAAAGCGCGAAAAGATTACGAGCAGGCCGTTTCACTATGTCAGCAGTGATGGGTATCACATTTATGTTGGCAAGAACAATTACCAGAATGAGGAGCTTACCTTCAAGTTTGCGGCGGGTAATGACTGGTGGTTCCATACGAAGGGAATTCCGGGTTCGCATGTGGTAGTCAAGACGAATGGGGAGGAGCTTCCGGACAGGGTCTTTGAGGAGGCTGGAAAGCTTGCGGCGTACTATTCCCAGGC
>JAIEEY010000300.1 GCA_029067205.1 Lachnospiraceae bacterium | reverse complement strand
CTGATATAGTTTTGAAGAATGTTTTACTTCTTAAAGAATATGGAATTAAGGTTGATGTCAAAGTTCCGATAATGAAAAAAAATTATAAAGAATATGCCTTAATAGCAGATTTTTGCAAAAAATATAGCATAGATATTAATTATTCTGTGGCTATTACCAAGAGAACAAATGGGGACGAAAAACCGCTAGAATACGGTCTGTGTCAGGAACAGTTAAATGAATTTATCGATAAAAATGATTTGAAATCGAAACATGTTTATGAAGAATATAAAAAAGAGGAGTATTTGTGTAAAGCGGTTGGAAGAAGCATGGCGATTGATGTGTATGGAAATGTTTATCCTTGCAATTCGTTCCTATATAAATATGGAAATGTATATAACGATTCAGTGTATGATATTTGGTATAATCTGCCGGAAAGACAAAAATTAAAACAAATAAAGAAAAAGGATATTAAGAAATGTATTGAGTGTGAAATGAACACAGTATGTACTAGATGTCCAGGGTTAGCATTCTCGGAGAATGGAAATATTTATGATTGTTCAGAATGGAGTAAAAAATTGGCAATTGCAAGAATACAATAAATGCTGGTGAAACACATGTGTTTTAGATATATAATATTAAAGAGAGGAGGAATGTTTATGTACACTAAGCCTGAAATTATAAAAATAGTACCCTTAAATGTTCAACAAGCATTTAAAAATTATTGTGAACCTTGCAGGGGTAAGTAAGAATGGGCATAAGCAAGTTTTTACAAAAGATAATTTAGTACTGATATTTTACACAATAACATAGCAAATATACCATAGACTAGTACTTAAAGGTACTGGTCTATGTGTATTATAACAAAAATATTTTGATTATTCTACGATCAAGTCACCCTCCACATAAACATTATGTCAGGATACGATGTAGAATACCGTATAAGGAGACTGCAGGGCAAAATGAAAAACAAACGAAACGCATACTATATCTTCCGATTTATGCAAATGGACAGAAAGAACACTATATTTGTATTGTGCCTGAAAATGGTCAGTGCACTGCTTCTGAGCGTAGAAACGTTGATGATCGCGATGTTGATTGATCATATTGCAGGCGGCATTGTCACCAGTCAGGGCAGGGTAATTTGCTATGATGTAGTCCTGCTGGCGCTTTTCTGGCTGATGAAAAGATGCATTCTTTTCATCAGCGGGATTTACTGGGCAGGATTAAAACGGACAGTATACGCAAAGCTTCCTTCCTATGTGCTGGAGAAGAAAGCTGCTCTGCCATATCTGACTTTGGAAAAGAAAAAGAATCAGGAACTGATTCGCAGAATCGGAACCGATACCGCAGTGAAATTTTGTGCGTACTTTGAGAACGTTCTTTCCCTTGTGGAAATTGTAATACAAGTGCTGGGGCTGCTGCTGTTAGTGGTTGTGCGAAATGTGGCAATTGGATGCCTGCTTCTGCTTGTCATGATACCACATGTTATCTATTCCATCCGAAACGGGCAAAGCAGTTATGAGGCATATGAAAAGTCCGAAGAGCTGTTTCGAAGAGCAGACTATTATCAGGATGTGATGAAGGACAGAAAATATATGGAGGAACGGACTCTGTTTCAATTCGGTAATTTTTTTCATGAAAAATGGGCAGATAAGTCACGCGAGGCAATTCATATTGAGACAAAGGCGAATTTTGCTATTTTTGCCAGGGCGGGGACAATCAATATTTTTTCCACGATTGTAATTGGCGCGCTGTCAGGATTGCTGCTGCTGACGGTTGTCAGGGGGCAGAGCACAGTCGGTTTTTTTATTTCTATTATGAAAAGCTTTATCAATTTTATTGATACTGTGTCTTCCCGGTTTGCGGGTAAGATGAGTACTTATGAAAAGGGAGTTCTGTTTCTGCAGGATATAAACCGATTTGAATATTTGGATGAGGAAGTGACTACTGCGGAGAATATACGTTCTTTTGATGAGGTGAAAATAATTGAATTCCGACATGTATCATTTGCTTATCCGCAAAGCAGCCACAAAATATTTGACGACTTATCGTTGAAATTGACAAAAGACCGCCAATATGCGCTGGTGGGAGAAAATGGTGCAGGCAAAAGCACGTTATTGAAATTAATTATGGGTTTTTATGATGATTACACTGGAGAAATACTGATCAACGGTATCGATATCAAGAGTGTACCCAAAGAGACGCTCCGCAGGCTGTACTCTTTTGTACCGCAGGAAATTACCAGATATGAGGTGCGTTTGAATGAATATTTGAAAAATGATGACAGAAACAAAATCCATGATATTTTTGCAGAGATGGGAATTCAGAATTTAGATATGCCAGATGCGTTTCCACTGCTGGGAAAAATCGAGGATGAGGGACGGGATTTGTCCGGTGGGGAGTGGCAGCTGCTGGCGATCGCAAGAGCGATGCTGGACAATCGGGCAATCTATGTCTTAGACGAGCCGACAGCGGCAATAGACCCTATCCGGGAAGTCAGATTGTATCAGCTGTTTCAGAATATGATGAGAGCCAAATTTACGATACTTGTGACACATCGGCTGGGAGCTGCTAAAATAGCAGATGAGATTATCGTGTTAAAGGACGGCAAAATCCGGGAAAAAGGAAGCCATGATGAGCTGATGGAGCAGAAAGGTATCTATCAATCGATGTACAACACGCAAAGGAAATGGTATGAGGTATGAAACAGATTACAATTTGGAAAGCTTTTAAAGAATTATTTACTGCATCAAAAACCATGTTCCTGCTAAGTTACGGATTTACGCTGCTGCAGGGCTTGTCCAGAGTGCTTCCTGTTGTCACGATGCAGCTTCTCTTTGATCAGATATCCGCTTTCACACAAATGGGAAGCCACACTGGAATTTTGTGGTATCTGCTGGCTTTTGCAGGTGCCAGAATTTTATGCCATGTTATAGATTTTGCAGTCAATTATTTGTACGAAACATACAACCTGCTTGCCGGCTATGGCATGAAAGGAAATGTAAATCGGAAAGTATATGCAGCAAAAGGAATTGAATTTGAAAAGACTGATTTCTTAGAAAAAGTGAACAAGGCATACAGAGGAACAAAAAGCATACGAAAATTTATTGACACCTGGATGCTGATTCTGCTGCTGTATTTTCCGGAAATGATTGTGATTCTGCTGTATTTGTACAGGGCAAATCCTTACCTGCCTCTGGTATTTATACTGTTGCTGCTTCCCTCCGCCATTGCGTTAAAACTGCAGGAAAAAGAATTTTCTGTACAGGAGGAAAACGTTGCGAATCTCCAGAGAAAAATTGATATTTATGACAAATCGGCTTTTGGCATCAGAAGTATCATAGAGACGAAAATAGTTGGTTATGAGCGGCTGCTGGTCGGAAAGGCAAAGAAGTGCATTGATGACAAGGCCGATCAGGAATATAGATACCAGAAAAAGAAGAACAACCTGGAAAACGTTGAAAAATTAATGATTGATCTCGGGCATATCGGAATATTTGGCGTGCTCGTCTGGTGTACTTACGGCAAGATGATTTCCATTGGTGTATTTGCCGCCCTGGTTACTTCATTGGACGAGCTGTTTGAGATGGCAGAGGATATTTTATCGGTTATAGCAGAAGGTGTATCGGAAGAGCTGGAAAAGATACGCAATTATTTTAGAATCATAGAAGATATCCGTTCTGAACAGATGGATTCCGGCAAGGAAACAAAAGAGCAGGAGCTGTCTGCGATTTCGTCGATTGATTTTGAGCAGGTAAGTTTTCGGTATCCAAATGCTTCTCAGAATGCATTGGAAAATATATCTTTTCACATTGGCAGAGGAGAGCATATTGCAATTGTCGGCGAAAACGGTTCGGGAAAATCGACAATGATAAAGCTGTTAGGCGGAATCTATGATTGCAGCGATGGATGCATCAAAATCAATCAGAAAGACAGCAGGATCTGCAGCAAAGCATCTCTCTACCGAAAATTTACAGCAGTTTTTCAAAACTTCGGCAAATATGCAATGACAGTGGATGAGAACATACAATTGGCAGAGAAAAACGATGCGGATAAGCTGGCATGTGTGAAAAACCTGAAGGGACTGGAAAGTATACAGGAGCTTTCCGGTTCAAGTATATTGTCACGGGAATTCGGCGGAACGGACTTGTCCGGCGGACAGTGGCAGAGAATCGCTATAGCAAGGGCAAGGTACAGAGATGGTGAAATCTATTTATTAGACGAGCCTACGTCAGCAATTGACCCGAATGAAGAGAAAAGGCTGTATGATTTGTTCAGGATGATAACAGAAGGGAAAACCTCGGTTATTGTCACACATCGAATGAGCGCAGCAAGGCTGGCAGAAAAAATTATGGTGTTAAAGGCCGGCAGATTGTACGGCTATGGAACACACGAGGAACTCCTGAGCGACTGCGAGGAGTACCGCCGGTTATGGTCTTCTCAGGCGGATATTTACGTGAAATGATACCAACTAAATATTATCCTATGCTTTTCATGAAAATGCTCTGTTGTTTTTGTGAATTAATTTTTTTCAATTTCATCATTATGCCCAAATCTGGTGTGAGTGTGAAAAGTAACCAGGCAGGGTTATCATTCCCGCCATCTGTATGAAAACGTTCTGGCTTGTGTTTTGCCCCGGCACATGATAAGATTGTGGTTAAAATATAGGAAATGGATTACTCTGCAAAGGTTATATCATTCTGGATATAATGGTAGTGTGTCCTGGGGGAGGAGTGTGATGATAGAATGGGTAAAACATTTCATGTGAATGGTGTTTGTGTTTCTGCCCTGCATTATATGGTTGATTTGTCGGACAGACTGGATGCGATCAAGGCAATGATTGATGCAGGACAGTATTTTACGATCAATAAAGCGCGGCAATATGGCAAGACCACTACATTGCAGGCGTTGTCGGGGTATCTCCAGAACACATACATTGTCGTGGCATTGGACTTTCAAAGAATGAGTTCTTCGGATTTCGCAGCAGAATCTGCTTTTGTGAACGGCCTGGCGCGGGAAATTTTGAAAAAAGTCCGACGCATGGAGAATGTTCCAGATAACGTGAAAGCAGAGTTGGTAAAGCTGTCAAGGAATACGAATCATGATGTCAGGTTAGCAGATTTATTTGATTGCTTCAATGACTGGTGTGCCCAGTCAGAGCGTCCTGTTGTTCTGTTGATCGACGAGGTTGATACTGCGGCAAATAACCAGGTGTTTCTTGACTTTCTGGCGCAGCTTAGAGCATGTTATCTCGACAGAGTGGAAACGCCAACTTTCCAGTCTGTGATTCTTGCAAGCGTATATGATATCCGCAATATAAAGCGAAAAATACATGAAGATGAAGCGTACAAACAAAACAGTCCTTGGAACATTGCTGCGAAATATCGTGTGGATATGAGTTTTTCGGTAGAAGAGATAGCTAAAATGCTAAGGCAGTATGAAGCAGACCATAAAACTGGAATGGACATGCAAGAGATTTCCCAATTGATCTATGACTATTCATCTGGTTATCCGTATTTGGTATCTGCACTTTGCAAATGTATTGATGAGGAGATTGTGGAAATGGATGGGTTTGCTGACAGGACCAGTGCATGGACAAAAACTGGTGTGTTGGAGGCGGTGAAAAAGCTGCTCTCTGAAAAAAACCCGTTGTTTGAGTCATTAATTGGGAAATTGAATGACTATCCAGAGATGAAGGATATGATCTATGTACTTCTGTTTCAGGGGCAGGTCATTGCGTATAATGCGGATGAGCAGGCAACGGATATGCTGCTCATGTTTGGGTTTGTAAAAGTGGAGCATGAAACGGTACAGATTGCAAACAGGATATTTGAGACAAGGCTGTACAATTATTTTCTTACACTGCCTGAGGTTCAAAACGGGGATATGTACAGATTGGCATCGAGGAATAAGAATCAGTTTACCCAGAATGGGAAGTTGGATATGGAAAGGGTTCTGGCGAAATTTGTGAAGCATTTTGATGATGTCTATGGTGATCAGAATGAGAAGTTCCTTGAAGAGGATGGGCGGCGTTTTTTTATGCTCTACCTGAAGCTGATCATTAATGGAACGGGGAGCTACTATGTGGAATCCCGCACCAGAAATCAGGAGCGGACAGACCTGATCGTTGACTATCATGGAGAGCAGTTTATCATCGAAATGAAAGTGTGGCGTGGAAATACCTACAACGAGCGCGGTGAAGTGCAGCTCATGGGTTATCTCGAACATTACCATCTGGAGAAGGGATATATGCTTAGCTTCAATTTTAATAAGACGAAAGAGATTGGTATGAAAAAGATTAAGGTTGGTGACAAGTTATTAGTGGAGGCTGTTGTGTAAAATGCATTTAGAATTGATAATTTTTCTGCCAAAAAAATACCAATATACATGTATACAGGATATTGACAGATGGGGAATAGATGTTATATATTAGGTAAGGAATTAAGATACATTATGATGAATGTGTAGGAATGATGGAGGTTATGGAAAAATGAAAGCATACAAGGATTTGAGCAAGGAAGAATTGCGTGCACTTCAGACAAAGCTGCAGGAAGAGTATGAAACGTTAAAGGAAGCGAACATCAAACTTGATATGTCACGCGGCAAGCCGGCAGCAGACCAGCTTGACCTGTCCGTTGGAATGCTCGATGTGCTGAACAGCGAGTCCGTGTTCAAGGGTGAGGATAAGGTAGACCTTAGAAACTATGGGGCATTTGACGGCATCAAGGAGGCAAAGGAGCTATTTGCAGAACTCATGGAGTGCCCTGTCGACCATGTGATGGTATTTGGCAATTCCAGCTTAAGTATTATGTATGACCTGGTTTCAAGGGCGATGATACATGGCATCGGTGGAAATACACCATGGTGTAAGCAGGAGAAAGTGAAGTTCCTGTGTCCTGTGCCCGGATATGACAGACATTTTGCGATCACGGAGAGTTTTGGTATTGAGATGATCAATATCCCGATGGACGAGAATGGTCCGGATATGGATCTGGTGGAAAAGTATGTCAACAACGATCCGGCAGTCAAGGGAATCTGGAATGTTCCGAAGTATACCAACCCGGCGGGCGTTGTGTACTCAGACGAGGTTGTCAGGAGATTTGCAAATTTAAAGCCGGCGGCGCCAGATTTTAGAATCTTCTGGGACAATGCATATGCATTCCATCACATTTATGTAGACAATAAAGTTGAGATGTTAAATATCGTGACAGAGTGTGAGAAGGCAGGAAACCCGGATTTGTATTATCAGGTATGTTCCACTTCAAAGGTGACATTCCCGGGCGCGGGTGTGGCGGCGCTGATCACGTCCCCGGCAAACCTTGCAGAGGTGAAAAAGACAGTGACCTTGCAGACGATCGGATTTGACAAAATTAACCAAATGCGCCATGTGATGTATTTCAAGAACGCGGCGGGTGTGCACGCACATATGGAGAAGCATGCGACGCTGTTAAAGCCGAAGTTTGAGGCGGTTCTGGACTGTCTCGAGAAAGAGCTTGGCGGACTGGAAATCGGCAGCTGGATCAAGCCACTCGGCGGATACTTTATCGCGTTTGATACCCTGGAGGGTTGTGCTAAACGTGTCGTAGCTCTTTGTAAGGAGGCAGGCGTAGTCATGACACCGGCTGGTTCGACTTTCCCATACATGAAAGATCCCGCGGACACAAGCATTCGTATCGCGCCGACACTTCCGACGCCGGACGAACTCAAGCAGGCGTGCGCAGTGTTTGTGCATTGTGTGAAGCTGGCATCGATTGAGAAGTATTTGGCAGAATAATTTAGTAATTGAATCCCCAAAGCAGAAAATGGTATAGATACATGGATGCTTTGGGGATTTTTTCAGAGAATGCAATGTGTGCAATTTTATTATGTTCGTACCTTGGAATCAAGAGTGAGGATTCTATAAAACCGTTTTCGCTCGGTGAATGGAATGACTTGTTGGAAAAATTGTTTGAAGTGAAAGAGGAGCCAGGTATCCTGTTACAGAGTGGTGGTGTGTGGGCAGAAAAAGTGAAGTATCCGATAACATTTACAGAACGAATCAATGCATTGCTCGCGCGCGGGGCAAGTGTAGCATTGGAGCTGGATCATCTGGCTCAGAAAGGGATTCAGGTGATCACTCAGTTTGATGCAGATTATCCGATTCTGTTAAAGCGAAAGTTAAAGAAGAAAATGCCGCCAGTATTATATTACGCAGGAAATATCAATCTTGCCAGGAAAATAGGAATTGCGGTTGTGGGTTCCAGAAATGTTGACGATGCCGGGATGGAATTTACGAGAAGGCTGGTAGAAAAAGCTGCAAAAGAGAAGCTGGTAATTTATTCAGGAGGTGCAAAAGGAGTTGACACAATATCGGAGTCGACGGCGATCCAATCCGGGAGTGCGGTTGTTTCATTCATAGCAGATTCACTGCTTTCTAAAATAAAAAGACAACAGGTTACAGCGGATGTCATCTCTGGAAACCTGTTATTGATCTCAGACGTAAAACCGGATGCAGGTTTTTCCTCGGCGCGGGCCATGAATCGAAATAAGTATATCTATGCATCTTCTTATGGGGCGTTTGTGGTTTCATCAGACTATAATAAAGGTGGGACCTGGAATGGCGCTGTTGAGTCAATACACAATCGTTTGACGAAAACATTGATTTGGGACAACATAAACTATGATGGAAACCAGAAGCTTATTGAGAAAGGTGGAGTACCATTTGACATTACAGAGGAGAGTATCTATTCTGTAATTACCAAAAAGGAAGAGACATATGAACAAATGGATTTATTTCGGGTAAACTCTGATTTCAGCAGTGGGGAGAACAGGGGGGAAGCTTGTGATGTCTATGATATTATAAAGGGATTTATTGTGGAACACCTGAATAATGGTATGAGTGTTGAAGATATTTCAAAGAATTTGAATGTAGTAGAGGGGCAAATGACAATATGGTTGAAACGATTGTGCAAGGAAAAGATTATAAAGTTTGATAAAGGATTGTATATAAAAGCCTGATCAGGGAAATTGACAAATGCTGTCACATTGATTAAAAACAGATATCAATTGTGGCAGCAATTTTTTTGATTTGAAATTAACAGTATAAAACAGTTGACAACAGTTAGATACTGTTATATACTGTTTAATATCAAGGGAGGATGAAAACTCTTTTGACAGGAACTGTTGGATTGGACTTGTGACAGTTTCTGAGTGTTCATGAACAAATATACTGGCGGTCAAAAAGACTGATCGCTCAGTAATATCGTATTGTATAGGACAAGGTACTCAACAAATAAAGGATGTGGATAAAAAATATGAATTTGATCATTAACCACACTTCGATGCAGCCTGTCTATGAGCAGATCGTGTGTCAGATCAAGGATAAGATCATGCACGGGGAACTGATTGAGGAGACGATGCTTCCGTCGGTCAGGACACTGGCAAAGGATATCAAGGTCAGCGCGTTGACAGTCAAGAAGGCGTATGACCAGTTGGAAGCGGAGGGGTTCGTCGTCACGGTGCACGGCAAGGGAAGCTTTGTGGCGTGCGCGAATCAGGCACAGATGCTCGAGGAGAAGCAAAAGGAAGTGGAGGCCGAGTTTGAGCAGACAATCCGGAAAGCGCGAAGCTGTGGCATGGAGGATGGGGAGATACGGGAATTGTTTGAGATCGTTCTCGAGGACAGTTAGGAACAACTTTTAAGAGGAGAGGATATGGAATAGGTTGTTTGACAGGTTTGTGGTGACATAGGCTTGCAGTGGATTGGGAAAGGCAGGGAAAAGATATGATTAAGCTGAATCATGTGGTTAAGCAATATGACAATTTTCGCCTGGAATGTTCGATGGAAGTACCCATAGGGCAGGTCACAGGGCTGATCGGCAGAAATGGTGCCGGTAAAAGCACGGCATTCAGGGCGATTTTGGGACTGATTCATGCAGACGGAGGAACGATAGAGGTATTTGGAAAGGATGTGGCGGCGCTCACACAGGCGGATAAGGAGCAGATCGGGGTGGTGCTCTCCGATTCGGGCTTTTGCAGTTATCTTACCATCAGGGATTTTCTACCTGTTCTGGATGCAATGTATGAAGACTTTTCAAGGGAAAAATTTGCAGGAGATTGTGAGAGGATGGGGCTTCCGCTCAAGAAGAAAATCAAGGAGTTTTCTACTGGCATGAAGAGGAAACTGCAGATACTGGCAGCACTCTCGCACAATGCAAGGCTGTTGATACTGGATGAACCGACCGCGGGACTTGATGTGGTGGCAAGGGATGAACTTTTAGGACTTCTGCGTGAGTATGCGGAAAATGGAGACCGCAGCATAGTGATCAGTTCACACATTTCCAGTGATCTGGAAGGAATCTGTGATGATGTTTATATGATCGATAACGGTAAAATCATATTACACGAGGATACAGATGTGCTCTTAAATGAGTATGGATTGTTGAAAGTGACGGAGGAGCAGTTTGCCAGGCTTGACCAGACACATTTGCTGAAAACAAGGAAGGAGAACTTCGGTTACAGCTGTCTTACAAATCAGAGACAGTTTTATCAGGATAATTATCCGACGGTCGTGATCGAAAGAGGCAGCATCGACGAGGTGATCACAATGCTCGCAGGCGGGAGGGAATATTGATGAGTGGGGCTATAAAAGGTTTAATGATAAAGGATTTCAAATTGATGAAATCCCAGATGAGATTTTTCTTTATCGTAATGATCGTATGGGGGATCATTATGGCAAGCGGTTTCAGCGGCTCATTTCTTGTGAGCTACACGGCAATGCTATGCTCTTTTCTGACATTGAGCACATTTAATTACGATGAGTCTGAGAATGGCACAGCGTATTTAATCACGCTGCCAATCCTAAGAAAGGATTACATTAGTGAAAAATATCTGTTTGGCTTTCTGATCAGCACAATACCGACCATTTTGGTAAGTATGATTTTATGGATTGTTCATAGTGTGCAGGGGAGAGCAGACCGGCCAGGCGCGTATCTTTTGATTGTCGGACTATCGCTTCCGATGGCATATCTGCTTCTGGTGTTGGAAATTCCCCTGGTGGTCAGATTTGGACAGGAAAGGAGCAGAGTGATATCGTTGTTACTGATTGGGTGCATGTCAGCCGGATACGGAATCATTAACTATCTGAATGAACTTGCAGGCACTGACAGCACAGAGGCAGTCAGCAGCATTGCCGGACTTGGGACAGGTGTCCTGGTGCTGCTTGTTGTGGCTGCCGTCCTGGTGCTGATGTGGGTATCCTACAAAATTTCGTGCAGATTCATGGAGAAAAAGGAGTTTTAATGGGTTACGCGAGAGGGCATTCCAACTGGCAGTCGTAAGGCTCCTGATCAACGTGGCGCTGGTTGTACTCCTGCGCTTCGACACAGCCCATAGCTTTGTAAAATGCCTGTGTCTCGACAGCAGAGTGGGCGGAGATATATAGTTTTCTGCCCCCTTTTTTCTTAGCCCAGTCCCTGGCGGCGAGGAAGAGTGATTTCCCGATGCCTTTTCCGCGCAGGTCCTCGGACACATGGATGCTGGAAAGGTCGAGATATCCCTGTGCGCCTCCAAATATAGCGGGCTCGACAGAGACAAAACCTTTTAGCAGATTGCCGGAAGGATGACTGCGGAAAGCGGCATAGACAAAACCGCCTGTCTGAACGGTATTTTTCAGGCATTTTACCAGAAACTGATAGTCGTCTTCTGACCAGTCATCGATGAAGGGAGCGTCTTTGATCACCCATTTTCCGTCCTCTTTTCTCCAGCATTTTCCGACAGTCTGATGACGGGTAAAATTATCAAACAATTCGGGACAGATTTCGTCTGCGGAGAGTGTCCGATAGAAGATTCCGGATGCGATATACTGCCCGGTCAGCTCCATGACATTTTCTAAGATACGAATGTTTGGCAGAATGTCATTTTTTACAGGCTGGGGCGAGGAGGCGTCCTCTGTGTTGAGTTCAAGAGAGTGATTCACATTCTCAATGATAGATAACGGCAGACGGTGTTCCTGACATTTTCTCTCGATCACGGCTGTCTCAGCCCATGGATCGCGTGTGCCGTGAAATACGAGTCCAAACTGTGGTGCGAAATCAAAAGTCTGCGCCAGCGGCGTATAATAGATATTTCGGCAGGGAATGTCATGTTTTTGGGCATAAGCTGCAGCGATGGCTGTTCCGATGCTTTTTGATATAAATAAGATATCCTCATATTGACTCCATTCGATGTTTTCCAGATGCTTCTCTGTCTGGGCATAGGCATCTGCGAAAGCCTCAGGAATTGATCTGCTCAGATTGGAGTAGGACACTCTGATTACTTCATATTGATAGTGACTGGCTAGTTTTCCGCTGTAGTAGAGCAGAGGTTTGTCACAGTGATATCCGATTCCCGGGAATAATATAGCGATTTTCATAGTGGTTCTCCTTATTTTTTACAGTTTCTATACTGGCGGTCAAAAAGACTGACCGCTCAGTATAAAGTGATGCACACAGACACAAACACGCAATGCGTATAAGGAAATATGCCGCCTCGCGGCTGCGGCTGGCGCAATACTCACGGCAAATTTCATTTACCGTGAGTATAATGCTAATTATAGCATATCACAGCCAATGGCTGCAATCTATCTTTATACGACTATACGACAAAAGAATCATCCTATTCGTAAATGCACTTATAAAGTATCTAAGTACCAATCAATCGGCAACTAAATTCCTTTGTTAAGCATTTATACGAAAAGATGAATCAATAAATACTATTTTTGTCAAATTGCTCAATATGGGTAAAAAAGATATATTTATTGTTAAATATATACAAATAATGCGAGTTAGGTTTGTATTATTCAAATAATGCTATTTGTATTTATTGCATATAGTACACTTGCCATAACTCATTTAAATTAACACTTTTCGGGCTAAATGTCAACCCCTTTTTCCCCAAAACTATAGACAAATTATATAAAATGTGTTACTATT
>JAIEEY010000030.1 GCA_029067205.1 Lachnospiraceae bacterium | reverse complement strand
TACTGCTTTGTCGATTAATTCTAGGGCAAGCCTAATAAAACCTTGAAACTGTTTGTTTGTCATCCCCATACCTTTTTACCATCCTTTCACCTTATTCCAACATTACTGTTATCTGTTATTATAGCGAATTATGCCAAAAGTGTAAAGCGTTATAAATCTATTAAATTACCAACTGTCAATATATAAATACAAGCGTGCAGAAAGGATAAACCTCTCCTGCACGCTCATATTATTAAATAGTTAGAGTGAGCTGTGTACACTTATGGTTTCAGTATCCATCAAACGTACTTACTCAGTTTAACACTATTTTCCAATTAAGTCAATGCATTTTTCTTTTTTTATAAAAGATTCATCATTTTCAATTTAACTGTGCCCTAAGCCTGCAATCGGTGCATCTTTATTAGCAAATGAATTTGCACAGCAAAAAAGTAAAATAGCAGAAACCAACTCAAAACTCACAGGGCTTTCCATGCAAGAGATCAAAGATCTACTGTGCTAACATGAAAAGACCGCCGGGAAATCCGAGCGGTCTTTTCTGTATATTAGGTTGGTTAGAGTGAACAATATAATAATCAATCTTATTGCATGTAATTTTATTGCAGGAGTGAGAGTACACCCTGATTTGCCTGGTTTGCCTGTGCAAGAATTGACTGACCTGCCTGCATAAGCACCTGGTTATTGGAGAACTTCACCATCTCATCTGCCATGTCTGTGTCACGGATTGCTGACTCTGCTGCTGTGGTATTCTCTACTACGTTATCTAAGTTCGCGATCGTGTGCTCTAAGCGGTTCTGCACTGCACCGAGGATAGAACGCTGTGTCGATACGACCTTCAATGCCGCGCCGACAACGTCAATCGCCTCTCTCGCATTGTCGCCAGTCTCGTCCACGATACCGATGGAAGTGCTCTTTAATCTGTTTACACCGATTCCTGCCGCTGACATTGTGTCAATCGTCGCAGAGATTCTGTTTGTGAGGTCAGAGTCGGAACCTGCATGAACATTGAAAGTCAGTGGAGCTGTCACTTTCTCACTCCAACTCTTGATATAAGCACCCCAATACAGCAATTCCGGATCACCATTTTCATCTTTTGAATCAGTCACAATCGCCTTTGTCGCATCCTTATCAGCAAACAGACCTCCCTGGTAATCGCCATTCTCATTGAAGTACTTATACAATGCCATACCTGCCACTTCAACGCCATCCTTATCGTAAAGCTTATTTTCAGAAACCGCACCGATGAGGTCTTTCTTAGTTACAAGTTCAGTAGTAAAATCAGCCGCTGTTGTTCCTAATGTCCCCGCTTTTGCTGCAGTTGCCTTATCATTCGCATTGTAAACCAGTCTGTAACGGTCTTTCATTGTATACTTAGCCGTCTCACCACTGATCAGCTCAACATACTCTGACAAGTCTTCCCCAACATTTACATGGATAAGATTTTTTGTCTGTGTATCATAAATATATGCTTCCAGACCTTCCGCGCTCACAAGATTATGTGTTCCCTCCTGCATCACAAGCGATTCAGGATCTAATTTCGTATTTCTAAAGACAGCATAGTCAGCGCTAAGCTCTGCAGCTGTGATAGATGAACTCTGGCCAACTGTAGTTCCTGTATCCAAATACTTTGTAAAATCAGAACCCTTTGATACAACATCCGCTGTCATGGGACTGTTTACTGTAGAGGCATTAATGCTCGCTGCATTGACAACATACACATTGTCCATTCCGTTATAATTAACTTTTACCTTATAACCATCAGCGTTTGTCACAGCAGACTGGTCTGTCTGGTCAATCTTGTCGCCCTTAATATAATTGAATGTATGTACCAAACTCTCCGGCTGTGTCTTGTCGCCTTTCAGGAGATAAGTCTCATTAAACTTGGTTGTCTCTGAGATTCTGTCCATCTCCGTCACGAGCTGGTCAATCTCATCCTGGATATACTGGCGGTCTGTAACGGAGTTTGTACCGTTTGCTGCCTGTACGCAGAGCTCATTCATTCTCTGGAGCATATCCTGTACCTCTGCGAGCGCGCCCTCCGCTGTCTGCACTGCGGAAATACCGTCCTCTGCGTTGCGGGAACCCTGTGTCAGACCACGGATCTGCTTTCTCATCTTCTCTGAGATCGCGAGTCCTGCCGCGTCGTCTGCAGCCCTGTTTACGCGATAGCCGCTTGAAAGTTTTTCTGTAGAACGCGCTGACGCATTTGTATTGATGTTCAACATTCTGTTCGCGTTCATAGCTTTAAGATTGTGCTGTACTACCATATTTTCTCCTCCTTTAGCAGCCCAGGACATCCCTTTCACCAAGCAACTTTCCCATAATTTTATTTCTTTTTATACTTTGATCATTCCCCTTGAATCGATCATTTTAGTTATCGTTAATATTTTCTGTAACTCCATTTACAGTATATATATCGGCCTTATTTTCTGAAAATTTAGACTTTTATGCGAATTTTTCTAAATTTTCTCATTTTGCCGCATAATTGCGGCATTTTACCACCTATTTTACCGTATCATATATGATTACACGATCCATAGCCGAATAGGAACCGCACGATAACAGTTTACCATATTATGGTTATCGGCAAACCGTTATGTAAATTTTAGAATTTTTCGCAAAAATATATACAATTCAATAAATTTGTGTATAAAAACAAAAAACCGATCCCACGACCGGTTTTTTATATGAATCGATATTAACCTAACAGCTTTGTAACTGCTGCTGTCGACTGGTTTGCCTGTGCAAGCACGGAATCGTCAGACTGCTCTAATATGCGGCGGTTTGCCTCACGGATCATCTCCTCTGCCCTTGCCACGTCCTCAACTGCACTGGATGCCGCGTTGATATTCTCAAGTGCTGCCTCTGCAGATTCACTTGCCCTGGACTTGATCTGAAGAGATGCTGCATCAGAAGATGGTTCTGAAACTCTCTGCCCTGTCGCGAGTTTGTTCTCTTTTGCTGCTATTGCACTTGCCTTTGCTGCATATGCATCGTTTGTGATCTTGCTGTCATAGGTGAAACTACTCTTGATATCCATACTAATACCTCCTTGTGAAAAACAATTAATCCTTTATATTAATTCTGATGACACAATGTTATGTCACCCCTCTTAACAATTCTATTGTACCTGAATTGTCAGACTATGTCAACTAATTATTTCAAATTTTATGTAAATTTCTATAATTTCAGACAACTTGTACAATTCAACAAAAAAAGAGCATATGTATGTGCATATACCCTTCTTTTGTCAAACGAATCATCTATCATGTAAATGATCACGCAATCAATGAAAGCACTCCCTGATTGCTCTGGTTCATCTGTGCGAGCATGGACTGACCTGCCTGCTGTAAAATGTTTGCATTGGAGTATGCTACCATTTCTTTTGCCATGTCTGTGTCGCGGATCTGGCTCTCGGCTGCCGTTGTATTTTCTACAACGTTGTCAAGGTTATTGATGGTGTGCTCGAGACGGTTCTGGCAAGCCCCTAACTCTGAGCGCTGTGCGGAAACCTGTGCCAGTGCGAGCGCCACACGCTCTATGGAAAGTGTGGCAAGATCTACTGTACGGACATCTACCTGATCCACACCAATACTTGCTGCATCCATAGCATCAATGTATACATGAATCTTGTTGTTCATATCTGTGTCTGTACCTGCGTGAATCGCTGCACCAAAACCTGTGAGCTGCTTACTTGCTGCAATCTCAAGCGGACCATCATTGTACGTACCTTTACCGTTTGTGGCAGAACCGCCCTTGAACACAGTATAATCAGGGTCGTTGTAAACATTCTTCACATTGTCGTTCTGAATATTCAACTCAAACAGTGTAGCCGGAGTACCTGATGTTATCGCATTATCTGCCAAGATATCGTTAGCTGTCGTGAAATTACCTACCGCCCCACCTGTTCCACCGCCTACAAAAGCCGTCAAATCTTTTACAAACTGGATAACATTTGCATCTTTAGAAAAACTGTTCTCAAAGTCCGAAATCGATGTCTTACCTGTCAGACGTACGATGACATCCTGAAGGCTTTCACCATCTCGTATGTTTTTCAGCACTGCTGCAAGTCCATTTTTCATAGATGCTGCATTTATAGTTTTTCCTCCCGCAAGATATCCAAGATACATACTTGCAAGATATCCGGTTCCATAATTGGATGTATTACTGCTCCCGCCAAGCTTGTTTGCCTGCAGCTGTGAGCTGATAAAGCTGTCGCTCGATGATGTATTGATACCAAGTCCACCATTCACCCAGTCATTTCCATCATAATATCCGCCTGCTGCTGCCTGTGCCATTCCCTCAATAAACCACTTCGGGAAACGGTCATCCGCATGTTTTCCATCTACTGTGCCAGTCATGCCGTTTGTGAGCGCTTCATCCATAAACGCATGCATCATTTCATGTACAATCGTAACCTCAAGTTTTTTCCTTGAATCTGCATCCAGATTTCCGTTATTATCAATCTTCAATGCATCCACATTGACCGCAAGCTGATACTCCAGCGTGTTTGGATCGACTGTACCATCCGAATATGAATAATGTCCAAACCTGACATATGCAAGTGTCGATGAACTAAGTCCCGGATAGTTGTTTCCGCCGAGTGCAAGCCCGATCCCAATACTTGAATTATTCAAAAAATCGTATGCCGGTGAAAATGCAGCAATGATTTCCTGCACTGCATTGGGTACAATTTCCATCTTCAAAGCATTCTTTAACTGAGTATACTTTGGATCGGTGGAAGTTGGATTTCCATTTGCTGTCTGAGTGGTCTGAATACTATCCTGCATGTAGATAATCTTAAGACCCTTGGTATCCGAAAGTGCATCCAGCGACAGTTCTTTCCCTGCATTCACCCCATTTAAGGCTGTCAGCTTCAGCTTTGCTTTTTCCTTGTCTTCCTCATATTTTTTCTTGACTTCCTCAAACTTCCTGTTATTGATCGCCAGATTGTATGCGCCTCTGCCACCTTTAGAAAGGCTTCCGTTCAAAAGGTATGTCTCGTTAAACTTCGTTGTCTCTGCCACTCTGTCGATCTCCGCGATCAGCTGTGTGACCTCATCCTGAATATTTTGTCTGTCAGATGCAGCATTTGTACCGTTTGCAGCCTGTACGCAGAGCTCGTTCATGCGCTGGAGCATATCCTGAACTTCACTTAAAGCGCCGTCTGCGATCTGTACCATGGAGATCCCATCCTCTGCATTCTCTGTTGCCTTGGTAAGTCCCCTGACCTGGCGTCTCATCTTTTCAGAAATTGACAAACCTGCCGCATCGTCAGCGGCCCTATTGATTTTATATCCACTAGAGAGCTTTTCCGCTTTCTTTGATACTGTACCACTTACTATAGATAATTGTCTCTGACTGTTCATAGCCATAAGATTGTGTGCTATTACCATAATTTTTACCCCCTGATTTCCTTATCGTTAGGCGCCGCGTAAACCTCATCCTTGAAGCGGCATGTCTCATTCCTGCCAGGCCTCACCTCCTTAAATACTAAAATGAATTAACTGTTCACCACACGTTCTCTCTCAGCCACGGACTGCTGAAGCTTCTGTTCAAACAGCTCTGCCATTTCCATATTGCCCATCCCTCTGTAAATGTCAACAATATGGGCATAGCATGACAGCTGATTCTCACCCAATGTCTCCAAATCCTTCATTGTCGTCACCTTGACATACAACATCAACGCCTTGACTATTCGACCGTTCTCCCTAAGCAGGTTCGCATATTCATACGTAAACTTCGCTGAATTGTAAATTTCATTGTACTTCTCCAAAAGCTCCAGTGCATCTGGAAACCTGTCTTTTCGGCAGTATGCCTTTGCCAGAGACATGATCAGCTCCGGAACATAAACGTGCTCCACACTCTCCGCCATGCCCAGACTCTTCTCATATGAACTGATCGCCTTGTCGATATCATCAAGCACAAAATAGGACTGCCCCATCTGAAAATAGTGATATCCGTTTCCGCCATCCTTCTCAATAACTTTCTGAAGCAGATCCAGATTCCTCCTCTGCTTTCTCTCCATCGCCTCACCTGTCAGGGCATATCCATGATGAATGACTTCCATCGGAAGCAGAAAGGCCTCCAAGGAGTCCATACTTTTACCGGATTCCGTGGTGCAGATCTGCTCATGGATCGGAAAGAAATACTGATAGAAATTCTTATTGTACATCCGCGGCACATCATCCGAAACATACCCTTTTTCACCACTGGTCTTGGGAATCAGATTGGTAAGCCGCATCACACCTGCATAGCGCGGATAACGCTGCATCAAAATTCTCAATGCGCTGATATCGACATTGGTGACATACTCATCACAATCGACCACCAGTATCCAGTTATTTTTCGCAAAGGAAGCACAGTAGTTCCTCGCGGCGGCAAAATCATCGATCCACTCAAAATCAACCACCTTATCTGCATATTTTTCGGCAATCTCCTTCGTGCGGTCTGTGGAACCAGTGTCTGCCACGATGATCTCCCAATCGTACTTTTTCAGATGTTTCAGACACTGTTCTATGTGCTCCTCCTCGTTCTTGGCAATGATACACACTGAAATTGGTATCTTAGACATAATTTCTCCCCCTGTTGCGCCTCTCTTATGATGATTTTATGCGTTTGTCACTTTTTCCTTGTCTGCATGGTACGCGAGAAAACGCTGATGGAAATTCTCCGCCATCTCCTTCTCACCAAACGCTTCATAAATCTGTATAATTCTGCCATAGCAGTCAGTCAGCTCGCCGCCGAGAGTCCCCATATCTGGCAGCGTTGTTACTTTAATATAATTTCCCAGCGCCTTCAGGATCTGTTCGTCTTTCCACAAAATATTTGCATATGTAAACACATACTTCGCCGATGTAAAATCCTTAGCATACTTCTCCATCAGTGCCAATGCATCTGGTATTCTGTCCGCATCAGCGTAAGTGTTGGCGAGGGACATAATCAACTCTGGCACATAATATTTTCCCAAATCTGGTATATGCTCTATCGCCTTCTCATAGGCATCTATCGCCTCCTTGGCGCCATTGATTGTCAGCTGTGACTGACCGATCTGGAAATAAACATACCCCTTATCCGGCGTCGCATCGAGTTCCTGATATAGCAATTCGAGATTTCTGACCTGTTTCTTTTTCATGGTCTCATTGTCAAGTGCATATCCATGATGAATAATATCAATCGGGAGCAGAAATCCATCCATCGGATCATCACGCTTTGCAGGATCAATCGGAACGATCTGCTCATGTATGGCATAATCAAAAGTATAAAAATTTTTATTATACATCCGCGGCACATCTGTATTGACGTATCCCTTATGTCCCTTGCCATCATTCGTGATATTTTTCAAGCGAAGCACTCCTGTATATTTTGCATGCTTCTGCATTAACATTCTTAAAATTCTGATGTCAATTGACTGCACGATCTCGTCGCAGTCAATTGACAGTATCCAATTATTTCTGGCAAAGGAAGCACAGTAGTTTCTGGCAGCCGCAAAATCATTGATCCACTCAAAATCTACAACCTTATCGGCATATTTCTCCGCAATTTCCTTTGTCCTGTCGGTGGAACCTGTGTCCGCCACAATAATCTCCATACCGTATGGCAGCAAATGTTTCAGGCAATCCTCTATGAATTTTTCCTCATTTTTCGCAATAATGCATACCGTTACCGGCATCTTTGACATATTTAGTCCTCCCCTTACGTATTTTTGTACGTAAAACGCGCAGGCATACTTATACAAATATGCCTGCGCGTCATCCATGACGTTATAACTGTCGTTATACATTCCTATTTTTTTCGATCCATAAGCTGTGGATCGACCGTATTTAACTTACTGACGGCACTGTAGTACTTCGTCGCCGCACTCGCTGTCACCCTGCGCTCCCTGATCTCCTGGCGCTTGGAAGTCAATGCCGCTTCCATCGAAGCTTTGTTGCGCTGCTCCTGTGCCTCGATTGAAACGCCCTTGTCAACTGCTTCCCTGACCAGATCCTGCATCCTTAGAACCTTTTCCCTGTACTTGTCGGGATTGCCCTGTACTTCCTCCCTGACAAGCTCATAGGTAGACGTAAATCCATCATCAAGGCGGTTGAGTTCATCGATCAGCTCACCTTTTTCGTCCATAATAGCATCATACGCCTCTGTGTCAAACGGTCTCTTTGTCGAAGCCGCCAGCTGGCGTTTGTTGATCTCATAGACTTTGTCAAGTACTTCAAGTTTCTTTTCCAGACTTTCTGTCATAATCTGCAGATAATTTTCTGTCATGTCTGTTCCCCTTCCATACTGTACCAGACTGAACTATAAAATCAGGTTCCGGTTCTCTTATAAGCGCCTAAATTGCCCTGCCCGCCAGCCACTTTTGCCTGCGCAGCTGGATTGCTCTTATCCCCGGCAACTTTTTTCATTACCTCTTTCCAGTTATCCCTCATGGAACGCAGGTGCCTTAACACTTCCTCCATAATCTCTGGATCCTTGGCTACATTTGCCTCGTGGCATCGTCTCAACAGATATACGTACACATTTTCAAACTCCTGCGATACCGCATACTTCCTGTCAAGGGTATCCCTGAAATTCTGGATAATCTTCTCAACCTTGACGATATTCTCGTGTGCCTTTGCAGGATCCTTGTTCTCCATTGCCAGAATAGCTACATTACCGAACTTAATCGCCCCATCATAGAGCATCAGTGTCAGCTCTGCCGGTGAGGCTGTCATAATTTTCGCGTTTTGATATTGTGCGTATCCATTTTGTTTGAGCATGTATTTCCTTCTTTCTACTTACCATTTTCACCTATATCATATCAATGTCATTCTTTATTGTCCCAACATACTTGCGAGAGAATTCTGGCTGGACTGCAGTTTTGACAGTGCCACCTCCATCGCAGAGAACTTCTTATACCACTTGTCTTCATAAGCGTCCAGTTTCTTCTGCGCTTCTTTAATTTTATTGGTATAATCATCATACTCTGTCTTCATGCGCTTGTCATCATATACCTTGTAGATACTTCTATACTCTGTGCTTGCCATCGTCTTCTGAAGAGAATTGTACATCTCCTTACTCATGGCCGTAAAGAGCTCGATCACCTTATCTGGATCCGCTGCAATCGCTTCCTTGAGCTTATTCTTCTCATCTGAATACTTTTCATCATCGCTATCTCCAAATATATGTAGTGCATTACGCTCAGCCTTCTCTGTATCGAAATAACTGCCTGTACCTACACCGAAATTGACAAGGTATAATGTCTCGCCGCCTATATCGTAGCCTTTGTTGACAGCACCTATCATACACTGCATAACAGTGTTAAGATCCTTGTCTCTTCTGAGTAATGAATCCTTAATCGTATTCTCCCACGTCTCAACCTCATCATCGGTCATAGCTTCTTTATCTTCGTCGGAAAGCATATTGTACTTTCTTGCCGAATCAGCGTTATAGAGTTTCGTCATCTCATTCATGATGTCGTTGTACTCTGTGAGGAAATCCTTGATCATGTCGTAGATGCCGTCATAGTCTGTATCAGTGGTGATGGAAATCGGTCCATCCGTCGTCAATGCGTTTGCGGTAATGCTGAGCCCGTTGATCGTAAAAGTATTTGTATCTGATGTAAATTCTGCACCGTTTAACGAAATCATTGCATCCTCTGCCCAGATTCGCGTAGCTGTTGAACCATTCTCATAAGAAGCATTGGTATCAAGACCAAGGGATGCCAATGCATCATTTGTTCCTTCCAGCTTAAACTCCTTTGCTGTACCAGTTCCTGTAGAGCTGATAAAGAATCTCTGATTTGCCTCGTCAAAGGATGCGTTAACACCGCCTTCCCGCAGCGAATTCAAAAGTTCACTGATCTTCATATCAGCAGTGATCTCGATCGTAGTCTCCTTCGCATCAGCACCCTGACCTACTGTAAGTGTCAGTCTCTGTCCGACTAAGTTCGAATCAATCTCTGAAAGTTTGGAATCCAAAGCATAATCCGGTGTGACTGGATTCGGATTCAGCTTTGAGACCATTGAACCAGTTATCTTACCAGTACCAGACTGGGCTACCCCACCCAAATCTCCCAAGCCAAACCCCTGCAGAAGTGTATTGCTGGCTGTGTCACTGGTGCTTGAAAGCGTGAACGCATATCCATCATTTATCGATCTCTGCACTGATATCCTGCCATTTTCAACACTCATCTTAAGTCCTGTGTGTTCCTCGGCATTTTTCTTGTTAAACTCAGAGATAAACTGATCAACAGTCATATTTTTGTCGACATCTATCTCTATCTCCTTGATCCTGGCATCAGCAGGATTGAAAGTATCATCATTATAACCTGTAACGTTTATTTTCAGTTTACCACCCTTGATGTTTAATTCTTCAAGAGTTGTGTTCGTCTCGTCCTTCGAGGTATCGCCCGGAATACGAATCTTCTTACCCGTAACAGTTCCTGACGCATTGTCTGCCGGTGTCATATCTGACAAACCAAGAGCATACACAGGACTTAATCCCGATGCTCCCGATGAACTAAAGCTAAATCCTGTTGACGGTCCCGATACTGTTATCTTGCCAGTGTTTTCATCAAATGCCATACTGAGACCATTCGATGAAAAATTAGTGTTCGCATTGAAATTATCTACAAAATCCTGAATACTGCCATCTTCTGCCGCAACATCAATGTTAATCTGTCCCACAGAACTTCCATTAACACTGACATCAATCGTTCCACCAGCGATACCCAGCTCTTTCAATGCCGTATCTTTCGTAACCTTATTTACTTTCTTGGAAATAGCAGCGCCTGTCAGATATCCTGATTTCGCAAGCTGTTTTACTTCCAATGACTGTACTCCATTGACTGCACCGTCACCTGCTGTGATCGTTGCCTTCGTAGGGTCAGAGACAGTTGTCTTCTTCTTCGCATAACTTCCAACCAATCTCATGTTGGACAGTGTACCTGTGTAGAGCTTATAGATCCTCTTGTTCAAATCCTGCCACAGAGATGTTTTCCACTCAAGCTTCTTCTGATCATTTTTCAGGTTCGTCACCTTTGTTGATTTTGCCTTAATCAGCTGTTGTATTACCGCCTCCGTATCCATTCCTGAATACATACCTGTCATTCTCAATAAATCTGACATTGTAATCCCTCCAATTTACATAATTCTCTGTAACTATCCAGCACCTCATAGTTACACTTCACTTACTATTTTCGATCTTGCTACGTCCTCTCATCAACCAGTACGCCCGCAAGCTCCATCCTCTTTGCCAGCAGATCAAGTGTCTTCTCAGGCGGAATCTCCTTGATCACTTCCTGCGTATCCCTGTCCACCAACTTGATGATAATACGGTTCGTCTTTTCATGAATACCGAACTTTGCAGCGGAATGAGGCAATGATGCAACAGCCTGTTCCATAACTTTCTTCAGCTTGTCGAGGTTGACATTCTTCTGCTCATCAATGAGCTGTCTGTCAGCCGGTATCGACAACGTTACTGATTCATCTGATTCTTTAGCGATCTGTACATCCATTACTCCATCCGTGGATTCTGCTTTCTTGGCCTCTGCAGCCTTGGGTGTTGACGACTGTTCGGGCGCCTTCATTGTCTGAACGGTTTGAATGGTCTGAGCGGTCGAAACGGTCTGCTGCCGGGTTTTCCCCCTTGATATAGGCTCCATATACATGCTAATCACCTCCATGTCACGCATGCGCATTCTTCATGCAATTCTTGTAACCATTCAGTCCCCTGTCATCACAGGCTCCCAGCCATACAAAATCGTGTCTTGAACAGTTACCAATTTTATCAAACAAACTGCAATCATAATGATTTCATTTATTATATCGTCAAATCCTATTGAAAAATTAATGGTATAACTTTATTTTATACGAAAACAGTGCAAAAAACAACAGAAAAATTTAACCGAATAATGCCTGTTGGTGTGGAGTGCAGCTGCCAGATTTAAAAGATAAACTTTGCAAATTTACTGTAAAAGTCCTAAAAATATGTCAAGAATATTGATACAATATGTTGTTTATAGATCTTTTATTTATGGTGG
>JAIEEY010000003.1 GCA_029067205.1 Lachnospiraceae bacterium | reverse complement strand
GGCAGTCGTTAGCAGGCAGGATTTTGACCTTGTACAGGAGCTTTTAAGGCTGGATACACGGTGCACCCCGGGAGGGGCCAGGGTGTATCCGCTTGCAGGCGTTTTGGTGTGCGGCGACTGTATGGAGAGTATGGTGCGAAAGACTGTTCCAGCAAATGGCAGGCAGTATGTCTATTATGTCTGCTCTGTCAACAAGAAAAATAAGCAGGAGTGTTCCCCGCATCGGATCAGTGAGCCCGACCTGACGGAGGCGGTGCTGAAATCCATACAGCTCCACGTGACTGAAATGCTGGGAATCCGGAATGCGTCTGCGCTGCTTGATGAGCTGCAGTGGAAACAGGCAGGCATTGAGAAATATGAGGAGTGGATCAGGCTGGAAAAGGAGAAAAAGGCCAGGACAGATGCACGGAAGCTGCATTTATACGAAGATTTCAAGGATGGCCTCCTGACAAAACAGGAATACATGCAGATGAAAGAGGAGTATACCAGCCAGTCAGCTGTTTCCGAGAAAGCAATCATCGCCTACGAAAATGAGGTGGAACTGCTGAAAAATAACAAGGGCAGCAGGCAGGAATGGATCGATACCTTTAAAAAGTATGAGAACATAACGGAACTGGACCGCGCTGTGGTAGCTGCACTGGTAAAGCAGGTGCGGGTATATGATAAAAAGAGGATTGAAGTCATTTTCAACTTTCATGAGGAAATAAACCCGTGTAATCATGATGGCAGATATGCGGAAGGGATGGTGATGTAGATGGCAAGAAAGAGCAGAAAACAGGCCGTGATACAGACACCGGAAGCTGCAGATACGAACCTTAAAGTGTACCGCACTGCGCTGTATGCAAGGCTGTCCGCGGACGAAAACAACAGGGACGCGGGAACAACGATAGAGAACCAGCTTTGTCTGCTCAGGGAATATGTGAAGGACAAGCCGTATTTACAGGCAGAATCCGAATATTTCGACGACGGAGTCACGGGAACGGTATTTGATCGCCCATCTTTTAACCGCATGATCGTGGACATGAGGGCAGGAAAAATTGACTGTATCATCGTAAAGGATCTTTCGAGACTTGGCAGGAATTATCTCGAGGCGGGCGACTACATCGAAAAGATATTTCCATTTTTCAATGTCCGTTTCATTGCAGTGACAGACGGTTATGACAGCAGCAGTTTGGACCTTACAGAGGACGGACTGATCGTTCCCCTGAAAAACCTGATCAACGATATCTATGCAAAGGACCTGTCACAAAAGATTGGTTCCGCACTCCATGTCAGGCAGAAGCAGGGAAAATATATCGGGGTGTCCGCACCCTATGGATATGTGAAAGACCCTGCAGACCATGGAAAACTTGTTGTTGATGGGGAAGTGAGGGCGACAGTCAGGGACATATTCCGCAGAAGGGCTGACGGCGAGAGTCTCACAGCTATCGTCAGGAAACTGAATGAAGATGGCATTCCCTCCCCGTCACAATACCAGTACATGAAAGGACGGGTAAAGACAGTGAGATCGGAATTATGGACTGTCAGCACACTGTCCACCCTCCTTGAAAATCCAGTGTATGTAGGCGACATGGAGCAGGGGATACGAAAAACATCATTGTGCCAGGGCATAAAGAGACACAGGGTTTCCGCAGAAGAAAGAGTATATGTAAGAAATACCCATGAACCAATCGTGGAGAGGGAGATCTTTGAAAAGGTTGCCCGGATGAGGAAGGCAGACAGGGAGAAATACCATGCCAGCTACGGTATGTACGGTGAGTTATCGAAAGATCCGAACCTGCTGAAAGGAATACTGGTCTGCAGGGACTGTGGGAGGCTCATGCAGCTCCGGCGGGACAACAGCGGGGCAAAACTCAATCCGCCCAGGGCATATTACAGGTATGTATGTCCTACATATCAGAATTTAAAAGAAAAAGGCTGTACAAAAAAGCGGCTGAATAAAAAGGAGACTGAGAAAGCAGTAGAAGAAGCGGTCAGGCTCCACATAAGACTTTTTCTGGACAGCAGGAAGGCACTGGACAGTTTAAACCATACAGAACAGGCAGGGCGGATTAACGACGGATACAAGAAAGAAATTTCCGAAAACTGCAGGCGGAAGAAAAAGGCGCAGCAGAGGGCAGGCGCATTATACAACGATTATGCGGACGGGCTTCTGAATGAAAGTGATTATCTGTATGCAAAACAAAAATATCTAAACGAGGCTGCTGCTGCGGAACAAAGGATTTCAGAACTTCAGGAGATGCAGAAGAGATATAACAAAGGCTGCAGGAAAGACAGCAGGCTTGAAACGATGGTTGAACAATATATGGATTTTGATGTCCTGACAGGTGAGATCATTCATGCCTTCATTGAGAAGATATATGTCCATGGTGACAAAAGTTTGGAGATATGTTTCCGATTCCGTGACGAACTTGGGGAGTTAATACAGATAGTCGAAGAAAGGAAAGGTGAATTATGCAGAACGCCAGCGGATATGTGACTGCGTTGTATATCCGTCTGTCACAGGAGGACAGGGACCTGTCTGGTAGGTCTGACAAAAAAGAAAGCAACAGCATCACGAACCAGAGGGAGCTGCTGTGGGATTTTATCAGGAGCCATGAGGAATTTGCTGGGTGCACGGTCATTGAAAAATGTGATGACGGATATTCCGGTGTAAAATTTGACAACAGGCCGGCATTTACGGAGATGATGGAGCTTGCGAAGGCAGGGAGGATAAACTGTATCATTGTCAAGGATTTCTCGCGCTTTGGCAGGGATTACGTGGAGCTGGGCGATTATCTGGAACAGTATTTCCCGTTCCTTGGCATAAGGTTCATATCTGTCAATGACGGATATGACAGCAGAAACTTTGAGGGGACGACGGGCGGTCTCGACGTTGCCTTCAAAAACATGATTTATGACTTTTACAGCAGGGAGTTTTCAAAGAAGCAGAAAATAGCATGGCGGCGTATGGCGGAAAAAGGTGAATACAATGCCACGTTTACAATGTATGGCTACAGGCGTGACCGCGGCAGCATCCACCAGCTGGTCATACATGAAGAAACCGGTGAAGTTGTGCGGGAGATCTTTAGTCTGGCAGCATCCGGCATGTCGCCCTTAAAAATTGCACAGCTGCTGAATGAAAAAGGGATACCATCCCCGTC
>JAIEEY010000299.1 GCA_029067205.1 Lachnospiraceae bacterium | reverse complement strand
AAATAATTCTTAAAGAAGCTACACTACAAAGCACGGGGAGGTGAGTCGTAAAGACTTTCTTCGTTTTAGACAGCATAATAATCAGTGTAAGTTCCATCTTTCAAGCACAAATGAGTGGCTCATAAGACCGTACAGTAAGAATTGTTTTAACTTCTCTGTTAATTGTGTGGTGGAACAGTCAATGGCTTCTTTCTCATTTTAATTTGAAAGGAGTTTTTGACCATGAAAGTTGTTTATCAAACCTGTTGTGGTGTCGATGTCCACAAATCTTTTCTCGTTGCCACAATCATCAAAACTGCTTCTGGTGTCGAACCTTCTTACCACAAGAAGCGTTTCTCCACCTTCAACAATTCTATCCTGCAATTCAAAGAATGGCTGATCGAAAACCAATGTCGCGATGTTTGTATGGAATCCACAGGAAAATACTGGGTTCCTGTATTTAACCTTTTAGAAGACGGATTCAACGTCACCATCGCTAATCCCAAATGGGTAAAAGCTGTCAAAGGTAATAAGGATGATACTAAGGATTCCAAATGGATTGGGGATTTGTTTCGATTAGGTCTGGTTCCCGGAAGTTATATTCCCTGTAAACCTATCCGTATCCTGCGTGAATTCACAAGATACCGTTACAAGCTGACTTCCTGCCGTTCCAGCGAAAAGAACAGATATCAGAATGCGCTTACTGTCTGCAATGTCGCGTTAGATTCGGTTGTTTCCGATATCTTTGGGAAATCAGCCACTTCTGTTATTGACTACCTGATCGAGCAATCCGACAATTCCATCAACCACGAAGAAATAGCTTCCAGACTGCTTCGGTCCCTGAAGAAGAAGTCTGACAGTGTCATTGAATCCATCGAAGGGTATCAGATGACTGATGCCCAAAAATATCGTATGCGCCTTGTCCGCGCACATATGGATTATATCACATCTACGATAAATGATATAGACACTATGATTGATTCTTTGATTGCACCCTATGAAAATGCTGTCCAGTTACTGTGTACCATTCCAGGTGTTGACCGTAATAGTGCCATCACTATCATCTCTGAGATTGGTACCGATATGGCTCAGTTTTCTAATTCCAAACGCTTATGCTGCTGGGCAGGATTAACGCCTGGCAATAACGAATCCGCTGGTAAGAAGAAATCTGTCAGGATAACACGTGCCGGTGTCTACCTCAAACCTGCATTAGTACAAGTTGCCCATGCAGCCGTGAAATCTGATAAATCTCCTTACTACAAAACCAAATATGAACGAATCTCAAAGCGCCGTGGCAAGAAAAGAGCCATTATTGCCATCGCCCGGATGATCCTCACTGCTGTTTACCAGATGCTGTCTTCTGGCGAAACATGGAATCCGACCGATTTATTCAAAATAGATATGCCTGAACCTCTCAAAGAAAAGCAGAAGGAAAAGGCTATCAAACAGGCTAAGAAACTGCTAATCCGCGAAGGAATTATTTCCGAATCGCAATTAGTTTCTTAACTCTTCAAATCAATATTTTTTTCAAAAGCTGCCATATGACAGTTTGTTAAAGTGCGCCATTTATTAGCCATCCTCTACTTTCTTTCACAGTACGACCACCGGTTAAAGCTGGTGGGATTGTGGACTAATGTCCACACTTATGACCAAAGTCGTACTTAGGGCTGAAGCCCTCCTCTTGTGGCTGACTAAAGTCAGCTAATAGCTCTACTGAAAGTAGCTATTCTTCCACTATCGTAAAATCATCACTTTCTTCTTCCTGCTTTCCTTGATTCTCGATATATCTCTTTATTGTTTCCTGATCCACTTCTCCAACAGTCCCACAAAAATATCCTCTCACCCACATATGCTGTCCCCAGTACCTCTTCTTTAATTCTGGAAACTCTTCTTGAAGCAGATGGGATGACCTTCCCTTTAGGTACTGCATAAACTGACTTGGTGCTAGGTCTGTTGGACATGACAGCAGCATATGGACATGATCTGGACCAACACTTCCTTTTATGATTTTCAGTCTTTTGCCTCACAACCCTGTTTCAGCAATTCTCTTGCCTTCAACGCCACCTGCCCTTTTAGAACTTTATATCTGTATTTCGTTATCCATACAAAGTGATACTTGATATCATATATTGTATGACTTCCATTTCTATATTCTGCCATAATCTTATTCCTCCTCCAAAAGATTATAGCATGTTTTCATTGGTTATTGAAGTACCGCTAAAGCTTGACCGCCTAAAGGCGGTGGTTTTAACCCCGCGCTTGGAAAATAAAGGTACTCGGATGCATAATCACCTGAGTACCCCAAAGATTAAATTACGAATCCCCATGCCGTAAATGGCACAGGGATCACTAATAGTATGGCTGTGAATACAGTCAGTTCTTTAATGGGTAACACGCAAGATTGGAAGTCACCACCAAAATATTTCTCTACAAACTCCCATGTGATCTCCATAGCTATTTCCTGTCTCATCTAATGCTCCAAGCGGTATCTGCGTTGTAGTTATGGCTACCCATCAGTATACTATCCTGCATCTTGTCTTCGTCTTTGACGTAGATAATGGCATTGATGCATAGCCATATATTTTTCCTGTCTGGTGGACGCCGGATAGCTTTGTGATTGCGATACTTACTATACCTTAATAATATTGAAATCGTTAGTTCCATATATTTCGGATTTCATAATTGTTAATAACCTTTGCCTCTGCAACGCAATCTTCTAACTCTCTTGATATTTCTAAATGTGAATCTAATATACACTCATAATAAGTATGCAGTGCATCTACACAGTTAAACAATCCATCCATGTAAAATCTCTGCCCTTTGTCAGCAGGTTCCCTATAAAGCTCCATACATTTCCTGATCGCAGATGAAATATATTTTTGCGCTCTTGTATCTATAAGATAATCTTGCATCAACAGAGGCGTAAGTTCAATCCAAATTGTTTTTGCATATTCAACATCCAGATACTTTATTGAACCCATAAATTTTTCAAACAAACTATCTATATCGACATTCCTTTCTCTCTTACTCTCTAAGTGAAAGAGTAAACATCTTATACCTGTAAATACACTTGAATAATTTTTCTTATTTTTGGATAAAACAATATTCTCGAAAATCTCCATGCACAAACAATAGTGCCCATTGCTAATTTCACTAACCATCCTAATGGCATCTGTCACGATCTGGCTTTCAGCTAATTCCTGCCAAATTTCATTAATTTTACTATTCACCGATGCAACAAAGCCCTTATCAATGGCTTGAATATAAATCAGTGCAGTTAATTCTCCAATATATTCAAATTTCCTTTCAGTATTGTATTTCTCGAAAAAATCTTTTAAAAGACTTTTTTCATGTAGTATATAGTCATGTGCTGTATTTAGCATAAACACAGCCAATTCTTTATCTAACTGCACCTTTTCATTCTTCCGCTTTGACATCCCTGACGTTGAATAGAAAAAATTCAAATATATACGTACACTGTTTACGGAATCAGTTCTGACCACACCAAAATCGGTAACACATGTCAGATACCTGTCTTCCAAAAGATATTGGTAGTACAATTCTGAAAATTTAACAGCTTCAGGATGCGGCAATTCTTCCCATATAAAAGGATAATACAACGCAGAACGCGGCAATACATCACTATCCCATAAAACAATTTCAATTCTTTTTCTAAAATCTTCCAATTTACAATTTTTCCACAATAACAATAACTGTGATATTCCACAATCACGCTCCTTAATATCTTCCTTACCTGCCAGTCGGATCGCACTGATATAGTAGTCCTGTACATTTCCTTCATCAATCTCAAAAGAAGACCCACTAAAATAGCTTGCCAAATGAAACTGAGGCTCAAACTCCTTAAATATCATATCCTGACAAGCAACCGCCACATTGCCATTAAAACGCGTAGAGATACGTTCTAAAATATTATGTATATCCTTATCAATACGACTGTCATGAGTTCTGCTTATCCTGCCTAATATTTTTAAATATTGTATGACATTTTCATCTGGCATAAAAATCACAAGCCTTGATAATATGTCTAAAATATTTTTTTCAGATATAATATATTTTTTTTGAAAATAGTCATTATCCTTATATAGGTCTGACAACAATACTAACGAATGAAACAACCTAGCTATATCATCCTTAGAAGAAGCCTCAATTATTTCTCTTGTAAATATCTGATTTATAAGCTTATCATTATTACTCCGAGCTATAAACGATAGCTTCCAGTATGTACAACCATTAGAATCAATAGTCTCATTAAAAACTCTTGGTAATAAATCTGCCAAATCACTAAACAAAGGCAGGCATAACTTATCAAGAGTAATCAGATAGCTAAAACTCTTTGCACAAGTATCCCTTACTCCAGTATAATGCGTAACTGAAATACTTTTTCCTGTATTCAAATTAAATGATAATATTCTTCTGCTTTCCTTACAGTCATCTTTAAAAAAAGTTCGGCTTAAATCATCTCTCTTCTTTATTACAATCTGGCGTGTATTATATGAATTTTCAAAATACTTGGCATCTGAATACTTATCAGAAATACCCCATCGACCCGCACGATGGCATAAATTCAAATATCCCAAATAAGAAGCATAAATATCTTTAGGTATTTTCATTTGTGCCAGTTCTGCTGAACACTCACATAATATCTTATCAGCAAACTCATATTCAGATAACTGCTTGTAGAAGCCAGCTTTTTTAACCTTGTATTCAAAACTGTTTTCTTCAATCTCATCCACTAATTTCTTTGCCGCTTTGTACTCAAAATATTCTATCTTATATTTGATTTTTTCTATAAGCAGTTCATTTTTATAACAAGATATCCTACTGATAAAGGTTTCAAGTAATGATATTTTTTTCTCATACTCTGTTTTTTGCCCATTTATCCGGTACATCTCAGCAAGATATAAACTGATTTCCGTTAAAGCACCCAATCTATCATTTGTTATGGTCAAAACATCATTATAGCCTTCGCAAATCTCTTCTAATCCCTCTGCGTTTTCTTCTCTCAAAATCACAGAATATTTCCGTAAAATTTTTATAATATCTGCAATCTCCATTATGGGTTGCTGCTCTTTACACTCATTAACTAATACTCTCAAATGGTTGGTAAAATATTCTTCCCCCTTTTCTCTTATTTTTTCAGGCAGTAAAATATATGGCTGTATCTGTTTTGCTACACGCTCTAAATACTCTCCTATATCCTTAATATATTTTTCTTTGTCCTTCGGTCCCCAAAATATATCTGCTTCTGGATACGGTCTGTCCTGAAAGATATCTTTTTCTTCTTGACACTTCTCTAATAAATCCAAAAATCTGGAAATAGCCACGCCATGCCTGTCTGTCTCCCCCTCCTCGACCAGACAAGATAGGTCAACGATTACAATCTGTCTGCTCTCCAGCAGCTTCCTCTCGGGTTCACTTAATTTGTCATAAATTCCAATAAGGTAAATAATTGGGCAACATTCTCCCATGTTATCCCTGATCCATCCCATCCAGTTTTGGAAATTAGGATCATCTCCTGAAAATCCTATCAAACATAATCTTGTTTCCAGCATTGCCTGTTGCACAGTATTTACCATTGCCGCATGTTTAACGGGGTAAGTTCTGTAATCTTCATCGCATATTATATATGGCTTGACATACGGAATGCTGCCATGCAATTTTACTATTCTGGGACTCATACTTCCTGCTATATCATTTTGGGAACACACAATCTGATAATTTTTTTCACGGAAAAACAAATCAACTGTCCGTTCTAACAATGTGTCATAATTTGTTGTAAATATATCTGCCCAGCCTAATTTGACTAATTTTTTATGTAAATCCCCGGGCAAGAATAAATCATCTGCAATGGCATTTTCTATCAAATGATTCATTTTATTCCTATCAAAATTTACAATATACTCTTCCGCCAATTTGGTGACATTCTTCCCTGCGGTCTTTATGATTCGCTGCTTTTCCCATGCCTCCTTTTGTTTTTCATTCATATCAGGAAGTTGCGGATACAATTCACAAAACATTTTATCTCCAAGCTCACTCCAATATTGAGGCATAATATTTTTCATTCCCCTGCTCTTTGCAATTTTAGAAAATCCCGCACCGACCATCA
>JAIEEY010000298.1 GCA_029067205.1 Lachnospiraceae bacterium | reverse complement strand
TTGGTTTTTAAGCTATTGAGGTGTGAATTATAACAATTTTTGCACACAAAATGCTAAAGGGCAAGCATTTTGGCGCATGATTCCCACTACTTTGACGTGGGTGTGAAAAGTAACTTTGAAACAGCCTTGCAAATCTGCCCATCGAAAAAGAATTGACGAAACAGCCAAATGATACTATAATAATGATATTCGAGAAAAATAAAATCTTTCTTAATATTTTATAAAAGAGAATGGAGAGAGAATACTTTATGAAAAAATTGGAAGAATACGTGAAAGCAATACCTGATTTCCCGGAGCCGGGCGTCATTTTCCGCGATGTGACAAGTGTTTTACAGGACGCTGATGGTCTGCAGCTTGCCATTGATACGATGCAGGATTTAGTAAAAGACCTGGAGTATGATGTTGTGGTGGGGGCTGAGTCCAGAGGATTTATTTTTGGAACACCGATCGCATATAATAATCATAAGCCCTTTATCCTGATCAGAAAGAAAGGAAGGCTTCCCCGCGAGACGGCCTCGATCGACTATGATCTCGAGTATGGAAAGGCGACCATAGAGATGCACAAAGACTCCATTCAGCCAGGACAGAAAGTTCTTGTTGTGGATGACCTGATTGCTACTGGCGGAACTACGGAAGCGATGATCAAGCTGATCGAGTCACTTGGCGGCGTAGTAGTAGGCGTGGTTGTTCTGATGGAACTTGCCGGATTAAAGGGCAGGGACAGGATTGCAGGCTATAGGCTTGATTCCGCGATCATCTATGAGGGCAAATGAAAATCAGAGATTTTTCATTAAAAATGCTGTGTGACGAATATATTGGATATGGCTGGTGATGCGAAGTGACAGATGAGAAACAGACAAGAACAGGGGCATATGAAGATTCCCTGATCATAAAGGGAAGTAAAGCTGGTCCTAAAAAAATAGATGAACGAAAAATTGAATATATCAAAGAGTTTCAAAGCCCCGATGAATTATATCAGGGGCTTATTCGGCGTGTGCACAAATATCACCCGTCAGATGATATTTCAATGATTGACAAGGCCTATGCGACTGCGAGTGAGGCACACAAGGATCAGGTAAGGAAATCGGGGGAGCCGTATATTATTCACCCATTATGTGTAGCGATTATCCTTGCGGATCTGGAACTTGACAAGGAGACGATCATTGCCGGACTTTTGCATGATGTTGTCGAAGATACGATCATGACCAATGAGGAGCTCAAGGAGCAGTTTGGGCCTGATGTTGAGCTTCTCGTCGACGGTGTCACCAAACTGGAACAGCTGCAGTACACAGGAGATGCGACTCCTGACCGTCTGACAAGCCGCGAGGAACTGCAGGCTGAAAATCTGCGAAAGATGTTTCTTGCAATGGCAAAGGATATCCGGGTAATACTGATCAAACTTGCCGACCGTCTCCACAATATGCGGACTTTGAAATATAAGTCGCCTGAGAGCCAGAAACGCATTGCCAGAGAGACGTTGGATATTTATTCGCCGCTTGCGGAGCGTCTTGGTATCTCTAAGATCAAGATTGAACTGGATGATCTGTCGCTAAAATATCTGGAACCGGAAGCGTATTATGATCTGGTAGAGAAAATTGCCCTCAGAAAAGATGCGCGGGAGAAATACGTGCAGGATATTGTGGACGAAGTGACAGAGCACATCACGGATGCGGGGATTGAGGCCCAGATTGACGGGCGTGTAAAGCATTTTTTCAGCATATACAAGAAAATGAAAAATCAGGGGAAGACGATCGATCAGATCTATGATCTGTTTGCAGTGCGCATCATCGTCGAGTCTGTAAAGGACTGTTACGCCGCACTGGGTGTGATTCATGAGATGTATAAACCTATGCCCGGGCGGTTTAAGGATTATATTTCCATGCCCAAGGCAAATATGTATCAGTCGCTGCACACGACACTCATCGGTTCCACAGGAACACCGTTTGAGATACAGATCCGGACGTTCGAGATGCACAGGGTTGCCGAGTATGGTATTGCTGCGCATTGGAAATACAAGGAGGCAAGTGACGGAAAAGTGTCCACGGGAGGCGAGGACGAGAAACTTGCATGGCTCAGTCAGATTCTTGAATGGCAGAAGGATATGTCTGACAACAAGGAATTTATGAATCTATTGAAGAGTGATCTCGATCTTTTCTCAGACCATGTCTACTGTTTTACGCCGGCAGGCGATGTCAAAAATCTTCCAGCGGGTTCTACCCCGATTGATTTTGCATACAGCGTCCACAGCGCGGTCGGGAATAAGATGATAGGCGCAAGGGTAAACGGCAAGCTTGTCACGATCGACTACCAGATCAATAACGGGGACTGTATCGAGATTATGACCTCCCAGAACTCTAAGGGGCCAAGCCGCGACTGGTTGAACATTGTGAAGTCGGCACAGGCGAAGAATAAGATTTCGCAGTGGTTTAAAAGCGAACTGAAGGAAGAAAATATCATCAAGGGAAGAGAACTCATACACAATTACTGCAGGGCGAAAAATATCATGCTGGCAGAGTTGTTGATATCGAAATATCAGAATGCGGTGATGCGCAGGTATGGGTTCAATGACTGGGATGCGCTTCTTGCAGCGATCGGACATGGCGCGCTCAAGGAAGGGCAGATCATTAACCGTATGCAGGAGCTGCACGCGAAAGAACATAAAACGCAGGAGTCCGATGAGGAACTGCTGGCATATATCCAGGAGTCGGCTGCGAATAAGCAGATAAAACCCAGGGGGAAGACGGGGATCACCGTCAAGGGCATACATGATGTGGCGGTGCGTTTTTCACGCTGTTGTGCACCGGTACCCGGTGATGAGATTGTCGGTTTTGTCACGCGCGGGCGCGGGGTTTCCATACACAGGACGGACTGTATTAATATTATAAGTCTGTCTGATCTGGAACGCTCCAGGCTGATCGATGCAGAGTGGGAACCGGAGGAAGCAGCGGAGCGGAAAGAAAAGTACCTGACAGAAATTGTGATCTATGCGCAGAACAGGAGTGGTCTGTTGGCGGATATCACAAAGGCACTCACAGAGAAAAATATTGATATCCGCTCTGTGAATACCAGGACAAATAAGCAGGATGTAGCGACGATCGGAATGACATTTGAGATCGGCAGCAGGGAAGAACTGCAGACGATTGTTGACAAATTAAAAACGATTGACAGTGTGATCGATATTGAAAGGACGACAGGCTGATATGGCAGATTTAAAGGTAAAAAGAAGGGTACTTAGTGCCTGCCAGACAAATTGTTATTACGTGTACAGGGAAGGTGCGGACGAGATTGTCATTATCGACCCGGGAGATAACGGAGAGGTTGTGTATGATGACGTGAAAAGCCTCGGGTTCGAGAAAGTAGCAGGAATTTTATTGACACATGGCCATGGAGACCACACGGGCGGAGCCTTGAAATTAAAAGAACTCAGCGGCGCGAAGATTTATGCCTATGAGGACGAGGCAGAGATTTTAAAAGATCCGGAGAAAAACCTGTCAGGCTGGTTTGGCAAGGCGTACGGATTTGAGGCGGATGAGTATCTGCATGACAGACAGACTTTTTGCATGGCAGGGGTTGATTTCGAGGTACTTCATACACCGGGGCATACAAAGGGCGGCTGTTGTTTTTATGATGCCGAGGATAAAACGATGTTCTGCGGCGATACCATTTTCAATGGTTCCGTTGGAAGGACGGACTTTTATTCGGGTTCCATGCGACAGCTTGGCGATTCCATTCGCGAGCGGATTATGACGCTTCCCGATGATGTGAAGCTCTACTCTGGTCATGGAGACGCAACAACGGTCGGATACGAGAAAAAATATAATCCATGCCTATAGGCATGGATTATATTTGTGTACACGGGTACCCAAAGGAAATATGTCAGCTGACGCTGACGGGTGCCCCGCGCGGCGAGTAGGGGAGAAGTGCATCCCCTGCTCGATTATGCACAGGGGCGCAGTGAGGAAATTATGTGCTTACGCACAACTGCGCCCCGCGCGGCGAGTAGGGGAGAAGTGCATCCCCTGCTCGATTTTGTATAGGCATGGCGTTTATCGTATTTGAGAGAATGCAGGGTATTATGATTGAATGAAAGATGCTATATGTGGGATTTGACAAGAAAGAGGGAAAATAAAATATATGATAAATGTATATACAAACAGAGAGAACTACCAGTATGATCTGCATGCCCTGCTCAAATCGTTTTATCCAGAGCATGATGTGAGAGTGTATAATGAGAGTGTGCAAAACGATCAGAAAGATGGCGGCAGTCAGGTCATAATACGGCTTTTGGAAGACAGTATGGAATTGGTGCTTGATATTGACGGCAGGAAAGAGTATTCACATACATACAAAAATGACACAGGTGTCACAAAAAATGATTACAAGCTTTCGTTATATTACGATTTGTGCGATTACACAGGAAAAACGCTTCCGTGGGGAAATCTGACAGGAATCAGACCGACAAAGCTTACCATGGGAATGCTGGATGAGGGACTGTGTGATGAGGAGATTGTCGCGCAGATGAAAGAGACGCATGCGGTCAGTGATGAGAAGGCGCGGCTCAGTCTTGATATTGCCAGGAGGGAGAAGCAGATTCTTAGCAGTATTCACTATGAGGACGGGTATAGTTTATACATTGGCATTCCGTTCTGCCCGACAACATGTCTGTATTGTTCCTTTACTTCGTATCCAATCGCAGCATGGCGCAAACGGATTAAGGAGTATTTGCAGGCAATTTTTATGGAGATTGATTTTGTTGCGGAAGCTTATCATGACAGGATATTGGACACCATCTATATTGGAGGGGGAACACCTACCACATTGAGTGCAGACGAACTGGATCTGCTGCTTCAGCGTGTGTGCGACAGATTTGATTTTCAGCAGGTAAAGGAATTTACTGTGGAAGCGGGGCGTGCAGACAGTATCACAAGAGAAAAGCTTGATGTGCTGAAAAAGCATGGAGTAACGCGTATATCCGTAAATCCCCAGACCATGAAAGACGAGACTTTAAAATACATCGGCAGGCAGCACACAGTAGCACAGGTAAAAGATGCATTCCATATGGCAAGAGAGGCGGGATTTGACAACATTAATATGGATATCATCCTAGGACTGCCAGGAGAACTTGACACGGATGTGCAGAATACCATAGATGAAATCAAAAAGCTGAATCCTGACAGCCTGACAGTCCATTCACTTGCCATCAAACGCGCGTCAAAGCTCAGTCAGTGGATTGAGGAAAACGGCATAGGGACACTCCGCAACACAGACAGTACTATGGAGATTGCGCAGAAGGGCGCATATGCATTGGACATGAAACCTTATTATCTCTACAGGCAGAAAAATATGTCCGGCAATTTTGAGAATGTCGGTTATGCGAGAGAAGGAAAATTCGGTATTTACAACATTCTGATCAATGAGGAAGTGCAGACCATCATAGCACTCGGCGCGGGCAGCATCTCGAAGAGGGTATATCCTGATGGACGGATTGAGCGCAGTGAGAATTTGAAGGATGTGACGCAGTATATTGGGAGAATCGAGGAAATGATAGAAAGAAAACGTAAGTTGTTAGAAGACTAACATTTTTGAAGGAGGCGATTGACAATGAGTAGTGACATGACGGTATCATGCGATAATGGTCTTATAAATATTCGTGTTGGTGCAATTATTATGAAAGACGGAAAAATCCTGATGGTAGATAGCGAAAGAAATAATTATCTCTATTCTGTTGGTGGTCGTGTAAAGTTCGGTGAAACGACGGAGAAAGCAGTAATCAGAGAAGTATGGGAAGAAACTGGGGTAAGAATGGAAATTGACAGATTGGGATTTGTTCATGAAAATTATTTTTTCGGCGACGCTCCGGTTCATTCAGGAAAGCTTATTTATGAGATTTCATTTTACTTTTATATGAAGGTTCCCGAAGATTTTTCCCTAAAAAATAACATCTTTACGGAAGAATACGGCAAAGAATATCTTAAATGGATTTCACCTGACGACGAGCGGACAATATACCCTGATTTGTTTAGAACGGAATGGATTCATCCGAAAAATGCTGTTCAATATTTCATAACGGATGGGCGCTGACTTTCAGTTTGGCTGGCAGAGAGGAATGAATAAAATTTTCTAGA
>JAIEEY010000297.1 GCA_029067205.1 Lachnospiraceae bacterium | reverse complement strand
AAATGTAAAATATACCATTTTTTTGCTGTTTTTCTATTAAACGCGATTGGCTCGTCCACATATTTGAATATATGATTTCATTGTTTCATATTTTATTTATTAACATTTGTAAACTAGCTTATTGTTTTTTGTGTCTAACTATGTTATACTATTGCCAGAAAACATCTTATCTTATAAATTCTATGCCTGCGACACATTTACAAATGTATACATACCAAAAATTCTATAATATGAGATGAAAACATTTCCGGAAAGGAAGATTCTATTTTATGGAAAAAGTTACTATGAAAGATATCGCAGATGCCCTCAATATATCCAGAGTCACCGTCAGCAAAGCATTTAACAATCAAGCAGGCGTATCGGACTCCCTGCGGGAACTGATCTTTGAAAAAGCAAAGGAACTTGGGTACGCCAAACTCCCCTATCAGGTAATGGAACAGCCGCAGGAAGAGCAGCGCACGATCTCCCTGATCGTATCAAGGCCGGACTCTGCGCTATTCTGGACCAACATTATCCACCGCATGGCACAGGAGCTTTCCAATTATAATGTCAATCTCCTGTACACCTATGTTCCTTCCGTCTATACCAAAAACTTCAGCCTGCCGTCCATTCTCCTGAATGGGAGCGTCGACGCTGTTGTTGTGCTGAATGTCTACGACTCGGACATACTGAACATGGTAAACGAGCTTCCCGTTCCAAAAGTATTCCTCGACACAACCCCCTCTCTGTCTGACCATCAGTTAAACGGCGACTTGATCCTGATCGAGGGCTTTCGCACAGAAGCTAAAATTACAGATCTGCTCATACAGAAAGGACACACAGAAATTGGTTTTCTGGGTGATATTGACTACGCATTTACTAATAAGGAACGTTATCTTGGATACTGTGACTGCATGAACAAGCACGAACTTGTCGTCCGTTCGGAGTACTGCCTCACGGGGCGCATTGACATTTTTTCTTATGACAAGAAACTGCACGCCTTTCTGGACGAACTGCAGAGCTGGCCGACCGCTTTCGTGTGCGCCAGTGACTATGTTGCCAATTTCGTGCAGGCATATCTTGACAATACCCCAGACCGGCTGCCACACCCTGTCGTACTCACCGGCTTTGACAACATGGGTGAATATACCAACGTTGCAGGGCGCATCATCACTGCCAACGTTCCAACCGAACTGCTCGGCAAACGGCTTGCACTACAGCTGCTGTTCCGCTCCGAACATCCGGAAGCACCCTATGAACTGACCTTTGTCAAGCCGTCAATCATCATCCCATATACAATTGAGTAAAGAAGAAGATAAACGAAACACGGCTGAGCGATTTTTAAAATCTCTCAGCCGTGTTCGTTATTATATCCACTACTCCTCCAACATCCCCTATTCCCTTCGCCGTCGATTATAGTTGTTGTACCCCTCCCTCTTGTCAATCCTCTGTCCTGCGTCCAATAGGATAGTCTCTAACCAGCCGCTCCACCTTCTGCATCTCCTGTGCAATGCGTATCTTCCTCGGACATGCATCCATACAGGTCATCTCCACGCATTCCCGACAATGCCTCGCACTCTCGGCAATCCCCAAATCAAGCTTTTTTAAAGCCCAGTAATCCTTTCCCAGATAAAAATACTGATACTGGCGAAACAAGGTATGGATTTCTGTTCCATATGGACACACACATCGCTGACATCTGTCGCAGGAAATCGGAATGTACTCCTTTTCCAGCACAGAAAGCACTTCCTCAAAGGACAAAATATCTGTCTCCCGCACCCTGGCATCCCACTCCATGGCGGCATTCACCTGCTCCCTTGTCCCAAGTCCAATCAGTACGCTGGATACAGGATAGGACAGCACAAAGTCAATCAACGTCCGCACTGGAAAACGCGCTGGGAGAAGTCCTGCGGCGTACACTTTGTTAACCAGAAAACCCTTTTTGCGAAAGAGTGACTCTTCCCTGACACGATCCAGCATCCCCCGCTCCAACAGATTCCCACTGCCTTGCAGCACATCTACCCGGTTATCCTGCGCCCCTCGCAGCAGAATATCATAATAGTGCGTAGCAACCCCCGCATAACGTATCTTTCCCTCGGCTTTCAGCTCTGCAAGCGCGTCCAGTGCACCACCCCTGCCAAACACTTCCTCCTCATGATCTGCGTCAACCTGATGGACAAAGTATATGTCCGGCGTTGTCCCAAGATTTTCACAGGAAACTTCCACTGCCTGATACATTTCACTGCCGCCAAAAAAACGCGCCTTGTCCGAAATAATTATGTTATCCCTTCCTACAAGTTCCGCAAATTTTCCAAGTTTTATTTCCGCATCTCCGTATTCTGGTACAATTGCTGTGTCGTACAGATTGCAGCCCAGCCGGTATGCATGTTCCATCACTGCAATCGCCTCTTTTTCGTCCAGGTTAAAATAGTCTGGCAGAACGGGAACACTTCCCTGTAGTACAGGGATCGTGCCGAAACTGATTTCCGATACTTTCAGTCCTGTGTCTCCTAACTTTCGGTAATACATTTATTTCCGCCTGCCTTTCATATTAATCACCCCATTCTTACCAAAGTCTGCGAATTTGGGCGTAAGCACAAATTTGCCGTGTGAAAAATTTATTTTTCACACTATCATACCTCGTATAATAAGAATATAGCCAACCAACTACCCTTGCCTGATCTTTTCCGATCAAACCAGTAATATTCTTTCCTGCCTGGCCGCTGATTCTATTTTTCATACACTTTTGTGATGAAAGAATGCCCTCTCCCCAATCTGCACACCCTCTGACACCTGGATTGCAAGAGCGCCCTCACAAAACGCAAACGCCTCTCTGCCAATCTTTTTTATTGTAGACGGAAGTTGTATGTTCCGCAGACTGTGACATCGGTAAAACGTCCTCTCCGGTATCTCTTCCACACCTTCGGGTATCCGTATCTCTTCCAATGAAGTACAGTTTTCAAAAGCTCTTGCGCCGATTTGCCGTAGACTCCCTGACAATTCCACACAGCGCAAGGCTCCACAGCCGGAAAACGCATGTGCCCCAATACACTCCACACCGTCTGCATGCCTGACCTCCCGCAGCCATTTGCAGCCTGCAAAAGCGCGATTTCCAATCTTTTTCACCGTCTCCGGAAATGTAATCGTTGTCAGCAGATTCCCGTCCTGAAATGCGCCCTCTCCGATCTCCGTGATGCCATACGCCAGCCGAAGCCTGGAAATATTTCCGGTGCATTCCATAAGTATACCCTGTTCGTCCGTCTTAAAACAATTCAAACTGTCCATCACTGCCTGCTTTGCCAGCGGCGGCAGTTCTCTCTCCCGGTCTGCCAGCCCTGTAAACTTCACAACAGTACCATCCTGCAAAACCAGTTCACGTAAATTGATACAATTCCGAAAAGCGTACTCTTCTACCTGCACATATCTGTGCTGCACGTGTCTGTGCCGCCTATTTTCAGCTTGTCCTATTTTATTACAATACCCAGAATCTTCCTCTGCGCCCGCAAAACGAATGCGTTCAATGTCCAGACCATTTGCAAACGCCCAGCCGCAAACAAGACGGATATCCGCCGGAACTGTCACGTCCCCCGTACAGCCGGAACCGTCCAACAGCATATCGCGCACCGCTACCATAGGCGATTCTCTTCGTCTGTCCGCCATCCAGGCTGTTCCGTGAAATGCCCTCGCACCGATATATGTTACGCTCTCTGGAATCTCCACCTGCTCCAGCATCATCGCATCGCGGAATACCTCTGCCGCAATCCTTCGAATGCCTGACGGAATCCGCACTACACTCGCCGCTCCCCGGTATCTGACCAGATTCTCCTCCTGTTCAACCGTAAAGCAGCTAAAAGCACTGTGAAACAGGAGCCGTACCATCTCCGGGATATCTTCTGCAATAATATCTGCATAACTGCCAAATGCCCACTCTTTCCCCAGATACACCACCTGCCGGAGTGATGTGCATCCTGAGAGCGCATATTCCTTTAACTGAATCTCGCCCTGCTGCCCAGACAGACAAATCCTTTCCAAACCACTGCAGTCCTCCAATCCGTGAGCCAGCAAACACGCTCCATCCCGAAATTCTGCGTATTTCAGGTTTTCACAGCCCTCAAAAGCATAATTTCCGATTTGTCTTATATTGGCAAAATCAAAGCCCCTCAGATTCTTACAGCCACTGAAACAGAATTCCCGCACTTCCCTGACCTTCCCGCACAGACAGGTCTCCATGCTGGCGCAATTTGCAAAAAGACGTTTCTCAAGTACATCAATCTGTGGAAACTGTGCGCTGACAAGCGCGATGCACCCAGCAAAAGCCGCTTCCCCTATTTCATGGACAGAGCTTTTTATTTCTTTTAATGAAATACATTTCTCAAAAGCATGTGCCCCTATCCTGTATACTCTTTCCGGTTCACACTGCTCCTTAGCAGACGCATGCTGCTCTTTGTGTAATACAACCTTCTCAAGACTGCTGCACCCAAAGAATGCACCCTCACCAATCCACTGGACACTTTGAGGAAATATAATCTTACTGACAGCACGGTTTCCCGCAAATGCATAGGGCGCAATCCCGCGTATACCCTCTGGCAAGATCATCTCACCCATACAGTCAGTTCCGGAGACAACCAGGTTCCCCACAATATGAAGTCCGTTATCCAACCGTTCCCCCAGCAAAGTATCTGCAAAAGCACGCTCTCCTGCATGCAACGCCGGATTCATCATACTTGGAATAAGTGCAGTGCACCCAGACAATGCCTCCTTGCCGAAGTCTTCCACCTGTTCAAGACCGATTTCACGCAGCTTCCCACATTGATAAAAAGCGCGCTCTCCAATTGCCTTCAATCCCTGTGTCAGCGACACTTTCTCCAACTCTGCACAACCCGAAAACATCTCTGCTTCCAGGCGCGTGATTCCCGATGGCATCCAAACACGCCGAAGTGCCTTGCAGCCCTTAAATGCCGCCGCCCCGATTGACTGCACCTGCTCCGGCAGATGCACTTCTGTAATCTTCGTATTTCCATAAAAAGCACCTCCCGCCACAATCCGCACGTACTCGGGAATCCATACTTCCCCTTCAAGCTGTTGTCCGTCCCAGAAAATCTCATCTTCCTTTTCTGCCGCATGCTGTCTCCACTCTTCTAAAAAAGCAGTCCCTTCCAGCACGTGTCTCCCCACGGATTCCAATGTTTTCGGCAGCACAATGCGCTCCAGCGCCACGCAGCCATATGCAAACTTGTCAGGAATATGGCACACGCCCTCCTCGAACACCAGTGTCTTTAACCTGACACAGCCTCCGAACACGTCAATACCATAATGCATTCCTGTCTCTCGCCCGCTGCCAGATATCCATGCCCTCTGCAGATTGCTCCTGGCAAATGCCAGACTCTCCACCACTTCTGCCCCTGCCGGAATCCGCACTTCCCGCAGACCGCTGCGGTAGAACGCCATCTTTCCTATGAAATCAAGGCTTTCCGGCAGCTGAAGCTTTTTCAATCCAAAACATCCATAAAATGCACTCTCCCCAATCCTCTGCAGTCCTTCCGGCAGATGAACCTCCTGCAGCGCGCGGCAATGACGAAATATCCGATCTTCCAAAATATCAATCTGTTCCGGAATCTCAATCCGCAGCAGTTTCACACAGTCCGAAAACGCCCCCGCGCCAATCCTGCAAAGCCCTTTCGGCAGCGCGATGGTCTGCATCAGCAGACACCCCCGGAAAGCCTCCGCGCCAATCTCGCGCAGACTCTCGGGCAGAATTACTTTGTCAATGGTCTCTATACCTGCAAATGCTTCCTCGGCAATCCGTGTAATACCCTCTGGAATGACTACCCTGGACTCCGCCCCTAAGTATTGTAATAATATCGTTCCGCTGGTTCGGAAATTTCCCAGCACCTGTCTGTGTATCACACGAACCAGTTCCGGAACTGTAGCCGCCGCCACCAAAACCTTCTCAATGGACGCAGCGTTATCTGTTTCTGTCCTGTATATGTCATTCAACCCTTGAAACGTGTATTCTGTCCCGTCACAAGTCCGAACCGACTTCAAGGAAGTGCAGTTGCGAAACGCATCTTCGTCAATCTGAACCTCACTTCCGCCAAACGTCACCTGCTCCAAGCC
>JAIEEY010000296.1 GCA_029067205.1 Lachnospiraceae bacterium | reverse complement strand
GTTCACCAACTCATACGTGCGGCTTCCCAGACCAATCTCCTCAGCATGCTCCAGGGTATGCAGACCATTCCGGCCATTTACACGGTTCTGCAGGGATTCACTGCCTTCTGCCGCAAATGCCAGGTCAATACTGGCCTGATCAATGGCAACCGGATCGAAGGAAGCCAGAATCCCAATATCATGAATATCCGGCTCGGCAGGGTTCCCGTCACAATCACAATCAATGGATATATTGTTCAGCACACTGATATAAACAATGCGCTCCCCATTTCCCAGGTAGTCAGAAACGGATTTCCCTGCTTCCGCCATAGACTCCGTAAAGGCAGTCTGGTCTCCGCCCCAGGGGCTGGTACTGCTCGCTCCTCCAGTATGGATCAGGCATTTCCCCTCCTGACTCCCCAGCCCGATGGAGATATTCTTAATGGCTCCTCCGAAACCTGCCATGGCATGCCCCTTAAAATGCGATAGCACCAGATAAGAATCATAATCGCCAAAAGCTGCTCCCACCAGATTTTCAGTAAGCTGGCTGCCGCCCTCCACAGGAAGACTCATGGAACCATCCTCATCAAGGATCTGAAAATCAGCAATGGCAGTAAAACCGTGGTCTTCCGCTACCTGATAGTGCATCGCCGTTTCCGCCCGGGAACCACCGTATGCGGTATTGCATTCCACAATCGTTCCGTCAACCAGTTCTACCAGATCCTTGATCAGTTCCGGCCTCAGATAATTACTGGCAGGCGGCTCACCGGTAGAAAGTTTTACCGCAACCTTTCCGGCAGGTTCCCAGCCAAGGACTTCATAAATGGCAACCATCCCCTCCGAAGAAATGTCACTGGTAAAGTAAACGATGGAAGCCTCCCCATTGACAGCCGGTTCCGTGCCGGCATCTGATTCCCCACCGGCATCCGCTTCACCGGAAACTGCTTCATCAGATGCCGAGGGTACTGTTACACTCTGCTGTATACTGCTATCCTGTCCTGATGTTTCAGGCACCCTTCCTGAATTTCCACAGCCGGTCAGAAGTGCCAGCATAGAAATCACAACCCCAAACTTAAATCTAAATTTCATAAACTCAGACCTCCTTTTTGCTAAATAACGGGTTTGATATCCATTCCTTTCCGGTCTGTATCTCCTGCCGTTTTAATCCAGTCCTCTGCTCTCAAGCCATGCTGCTATATAGTCCGCAAGCAAATCATTATTCAATTCCTGGAACATAAAATGACTATTTCCAGTAACGCCTAAATCCGGTAGACTGATCACTGTACAATCGCCGCCAGCGGCATTGTAGCTCTCTGCAAATTCGACCGCACCGTCACGCACTGATTTCCAAAAGCCTGTGGACATGATATCTTCCGGTCCGTTATCGATATAATCCCCAAAGAGAATAATAATAGGAATCTTGGCCTCCAACAGCTTCTGATACTGATCGGAGCCAATCCCCGGTGTTCCGCCCGGCTCGACTGCCACTATGGCAGAAACATGATCCATGGATACATCCCATCCTACTGCGCCGCCCTGGGAGTGTGTTACAAATACAGATTTATTTCCTGTCATCTCATAGACATCTTCCATCACTGCACTGAGTGCTGCCGCATCTACTTCCAGGTCAAAGTCTCCTGTGTTTGGCGTCATCTGACGGAAAAACTGGTTCTGTGCCTCTTCACCCTCCGGGAACTGGGAACCTTCATACCGCTCCGGCGCAGTACGCCCAATCCTGAAATGTGTATACCATGCCTGGTCGCCCGGTTTGTATGCCTTGGATTCCTGACTCCACGCATCAAGGAAATCGTCGGTTGACATCAGCACCGCCGCCCCTGCTTCGCCGCGTCTTGGCTGGTCTACGAGGAATGCCGGATAACCTTTTTTAAGAAACAGATCAGACCATCCCTCTCGTCCGTCCGGAGTTGTCATCCACCCCATACGCGACTGTCCATATCCATGCAGATAAACAATAGGGTTCCCATTGTCATTGACAGGAATCTGATAATACACATTCGCATGATCTACATGCGCCGTATTACCTGCACGCGTTGCATCAAGCCAGTTCATTGTCGGATCATAAGAACCTTCCACTGGAGCCGTCACACTGCCTCCTGATGAAAACATTCCCTGCCTGGCGATCATCAGCAGATCCAAAGACGCCGGTTCTGCCTGTTCCAAAGCAGATCCAGCATCTTCCGCTGCCCTGACAGAATGGCTTTCAAAACCAGCCAGCATGGAAACGGTCATAAATCCTGTTAATAGTAGAGCCATAATACGTTTTTTCTTCATTGGGTATCCTCCTTAAATTTCATTGTTTTCCGTCTGGTCATTTGATTTAACCAGCTCACAAAGTGTTACATGCTTATTGCGGTATCTGGCAGCGGAATTCTTTTCCGGCTTGGGAAGGGTAAATTGTACTGCCGTTTTGGGGCAGGCATGGACACAGGCATAACAGGCCTGGCATCTCTCCGTATTATGTATGGCATACTGGTTTTCCAAATGGATGCAGCCTGCCGGACATACCCTGGTGCATATCCCACAGCCGATACACTCGTCAGTCACCTGAAAAGCTGCCCATATTGTTTCCGGCGCATTTTTCACCATCTGCGTATACATTTTATGGGCTGTTTTTTCTGCAAGGCTTGCCTTTTGTATGCCTCTCTTTTTTGCCTGAATATCAGCCCTGATCTGATCCAGATGCTTTTCCACCTGCTTATCCTTCGCCATCTGCTCATTCATGTCGAATGCCGGGAGGAAATTGTCCACCATCTCAATCGAGGTAATGTAATCCGCCTTCTTCCCCGCACTCTGGATAAACCTGTCAGCGATCTCTGCAGCTCCCCCATGATGTGCACCATAGGTCAATACAACAAACAGATAACCTGTATCAAAAGAAGCCCTGCGGATAAAATCTTTCACCATTCCCGGCATTTCATGTCCGTAGACCGGGCATACGATACCGATACTGTCCGCCGCAAACTCCAGCCGTTCCAGCTTTATTACCTGTGGGATGCTTATGATTTCTTCATCCAGTTCTTTTGCCACATACAGACTGTTTCCGGTTCCTGTAAAATAAAAAATCATTTCTATTCCCTCCTCTAAGCTGTAATTATTGTATTGCATATTTTTTTGTTTGTACAATGCTAATTTTGCAATCCAGATTCCGAAAAATGGAATCTGAACATTTACTTTCTCTTTCACATCTGTTATAATAGCCACAATCTAAAGATTCTGCAGTAAAAAGGGAGGCAAATCCTATATGGTCGATTATAATATTCTGAAACAGTTTGTTACTTTTTACCAGACTGGAACCCTGCGTGAAACGGCAAAAAAAATGCATATTTCCCAGCCTGCGCTGACAAGAAATATGCAGAAATTAGAAGCTGAATTTGAAGTCCCTCTTTTTCACCGTACCAAAAATAGTATTTCATTGAATGAAACCGGACTTGTGGCTGCCGAAGATGCTGCGATGCTGCTGAAACAGACGGAAAATATGCTCCGGCATGCCCGTGATTTTGACCGTGCGGGCAGAACCATCAAGCTTGGCTCCTGCACGCCCTCCCATGTTGCGGAAATTATACAGCGCATCACTGCATTTCATCCGACAGCTGCTATTTCATCAGAAATAAAAGACATTCCCCAGCTTCTTGAAGGGATAAAAGATGAAACATATCAGTTTGTCCTGCTTCCCTTCTGTCCAAAAGATGATGATCTATACTACAGGAAATGGGGCGAAGAACATTTATCCTTCCTTCTTCCAAAACGGCATCGTTTTGCCCGCAGGAAACACTTAAGTGTTTCCGAAATGAATGGGGAGAATATGCTTCTGTTCCAAGATATTGGCTTCTGGCATGATCTGGTATTGGATAAAATGCCAAATTCTCGGTTCCTTATCCAGACAGAGCGTTACACCTTTTTAGAGCTGATTGAAAATTCCACGATGCCTGGTTTCGCTACAGACTCTTTTCGTGATATATTTCCCGGTGCTTCACCCGCAGCAGACCGTATCACAGTACCTATCACAGATCCGGAGTTTAATGTGAGCTACTATTTAGTCTGCAGTAAAGCAAACCAAGGCAAATTAAAAGCACTGTTCCAGTAATCCGGCTTATACTTATTCAATTTACAGCATCGGGAACAATTCCTATTTCCTGTGCATTGAACTTATTATTCGACAGCATTTCTTTGCTAATTCTATCATAAGCAATCTATTTTTATCAGACCGACTTTTTATGTATTTCAGACTGTCCCGTTTCTGTCAATTTTGTAGTTGCTTTTGCCTCCATACAGAGTTAACATACACCAACTACGAAAGGAGGAAACGTTCTTATGGACAAAAAATCTGTACTGTACCAACTAATGGGTATGCGCATGAACAGCATCGTGAATGGGATTACTGAGCAGGAGGAGGATTACCAAGCACTGCTCCAGGAAGTTGACAAATACTCCGACATGCTGGAGGCCCTGCATCTCCCGGCGGAGGCCATGAAACTGCTCGACCGATATGTAAGCGAATATAACGCCATCGGGAGCCATTATGGGATGCTTGCATACATGCTGGGGTTTTCCGACTGCCGGGAGCTGCTCTTAGATCCGGCGCATCCCGGAAAGGAGGCACTGGCTGATGGGCTCTTATAACCTTTCCTACACCCCTGGGTTTGAACAGCAGAAAAGGCTCTCCGACCTTGCCAGGCGGTGCAGAGGGATAAACGGTTGGGGTGTACAGGAGCTTCTCCAGCATGCGGCCACCGCTAACAACAAAGCCGACATTGACCTGAAACTGGATTTTCTGGAGGATGAAGTGGCCCGGTTTGAAAATCAGTTCTGCAGCCAGACAACTAGGGAGCAGCTGTGCATCAGCGATGAGGAACATACAAACTGCCAGCGGGTAGCGGATGCGTTCCGTGAGATATACAGCGCTGACCTTCTGGTTCTTGATGCCGGCAGATACGGCTTTGTGAAACTCCAGTATTTCCACCCACCCTTTGGGTATGACGAAGCGAGCATCTTTACAACTGGCAGAGACCTGTGGACTGAGTGGATCTCCCTCCGGCTCCTTGCCCTTACCAAAGGCACGCTCATGGCAGACCTTGACTATCAGGATATGTTCCAGTGCCTGCCTGCGGAAAAGCAGCAGGAATTCATGGATAATCGGAACTATTTCCTTGACCACTCCGGGATCAGTCTCTGAGGACGCCTTATGAACAAAACCGAACGGATCAAACAGGGAACCTCTCCCATCATCGGCTCTAACATACGTTGCCTGCGGGAGCAGAAACGCCTGCGGAACTCAGGTCTGGTGGCAAAGCTGCAGCTGGAGGCAATCCCCATCAGCACAAGCACACTCAGCAAGATCGAACAAGGAGCCTGCAACCCTACCACCGCACAGCTGATCGCCCTGCATAAAATATTTGGATGTGATTACAGTGACTTCTTCCAGCCCTGCTGAGTCCATCCCCTACCCTGCTTTTCCATTATCCCCGGCTGTCCTGTAACTGCATATTCTTTCTCTGCCGGTAAAATATTTCTTAAAGCGATACCTTCGCTGCTTGTGTCACCATAGCATTTCCCTTATGCCGCCAAAAGGGCACACTTCCTCTTGGCGGCATTTCTTTTTTCAGATTCAGCAGCCTTTCAGTGTAAAGAGCAGGCTGCTCCGCCCCCGTTCTCCCGCCAGCGCTGTTCTTTCGTGACAAGCCCTGCCCGCACCAGGTTGTTGAAATATTTATATTGTAGCAGGTTTTGCTTATCCACAAATTTTGCCATCTGCACCTCCCTGTTGCATGCAATCCGTATCAGATTTTTTAGCTGCCTTTACATCTGCATTCCCATAGTCTGTTGCGATGCCTGCAGCGATTTTGCAATATCCCCGATTTTGCGGCAGGTATTATCAATGTCGCTTTGGAACATTTCCCAAGCCTTACCCATACGCCTGATGACATCGGGGATTTTCTGTATCCTCTCTATTTTAGGCTCTACTTGTGTATAGCGTTCTACTTTTCCTCTTTTTCTGAACGCTATACACACAATACACAATTAAAACCATACTCCATTTTACGTCAGCCAATATCAGTTCAGGGGTTTTAATAATTGCTCGGCAGATCGCTGCTCGTTGCTGCTCGCCGCCTGACAATTGTTCTGGATAGTTATTCTCACAATAACCAATATCCACAATATTGTAATGCCTTTGCAAATTTTCCTTGTATTTCCCTTTCACTCAGCTTTTGTAAAGCCAAGGGCAAGATTATGTTTTCCTTCAATGTCAAACCTTCCAGCAGGTTAAAATCCTGAAAAATGTAACCAACAATATCTTGGCGATAATGGTCATAATCTTGTTGCTGCCATTTTACCATGTTAGAGCCATTGAACTGAACAGTGCCAGAAGTCAGTTTTTCAATACCACCTAGTACAACAAAAAATAAGTTTCTGATACATTGACGCAGAATGATTGTTTCAGATGCAAGGCGGAGGAAGAAGGCGTAGCGGTGGCTACGTTGACTGACGACAACGCGGCAGATGAACAATCAGGCAAGGCAATGTGTCGGTTACTTATTATTCGTTGTACTACTATTTTTAACAGTGTACTTTTACCGCTACCAGACGAACCCATAATGCAAAAAATCTCACCGTGCGGTACATTAAGGGTAACATCTGATAAAGCAGTTTTTCCGACTCCTTTCGACCAATATGTCTTGGATAAGCTATTAATTAATATGTCTCCCCTATTGATACCTCCTCATTTAGCATGAACGCTTTACCATTTTGTCTATTTCGATCAAATTAGGGGCTTTAAAAGAGGAAGACAATTTATTTATATTTGTCCCACATACGAGCACCCTCTTCCCAAAAAGCCCCTGTTTTATCAAGATTTTGTCTTTTTTGCCCTGTCCAGCATTTTTTTCACATAAATTCCTGTGTAGGAATGCGGACACTTGGCAATGTGCTCTGGTGTGCCCTCAGCGATCACTGTTCCGCCGCCATCTCCTCCCTCTGGTCCAATGTCAATGATATAGTCCGCCGTCTTGATCACATCAAGATTATGCTCAATGACAATCACGGTGTTGCCTCCCTCCGCAAGACGCTGCAGGATCTCAACAAGTTTATGCACATCTGCAAAGTGAAGTCCTGTCGTCGGCTCGTCCAAAATATAGATGGTCTTCCCTGTACTTCTACGGCTTAGTTCCGTCGCCAGCTTGATCCGCTGCGCCTCACCGCCCGACAGCGTAGTTGAAGGCTGACCCAGCTTGATATAAGAGAGTCCCACATCATACAGAGTCTCGATCTTTCTTCTAATAGAAGGAACTGGCTCAAAAAATGTCATTGCCTCCTCGACTGTCATGTCCAGCACATCATAGATACTCTTTCCTTTATACTTCACATCAAGTGTCTCTCGATTGTAGCGCCTTCCCTGACAAACCTCACACGGCACATACACATCTGGCAGAAAGTGCATCTCGATCTTGATAATGCCATCGCCGCCGCACGCCTCGCATCGTCCGCCCTTCACATTAAAGCTAAAACGTCCTTTGCTGTATCCCTTTGCCTTCGCATCGACAGTCGAGGCAAACAGATCTCTGATCTGATCAAACACACCTGTGTAAGTAGCTGGATTTGACCGCGGTGTCCTGCCGATCGGTGACTGGTCAATGGCAATCACCTTGTCAAGCTGTTCCACTCCTTCTATTTTTTTGAACTTGCCTGGTAAAGTACGCGCCCTGTTCAATTTTTTTGCCAGATACTTGTACAAGATCTCATTTACCAGAGACGACTTGCCAGAACCTGACACACCTGTCACACAGGTAAACACACCAAGTGGAAACTTCACGTCAATATTTTTGAGGTTGTTCTCTGCCGCTCCTTTTACCGCCAGCCAGCCCGTTGGCTTTCTCCTGCACTCCGGCACAGGAATCTGTATTTTCCCGCTCAGATACTGTCCTGTGATGGATTCCGGCACCTGCATGATCTCCTGCGCTGTTCCCTGTGCGATCACTTCTCCCCCATGCTCTCCAGCACCAGGTCCAATATCAATCACATGATCCGCCGCCAGCATGGTATCCTCGTCATGTTCCACGACGATTAGCGTGTTTCCAAGTCCCTGCAGATTGCGAAGAGCCGCCAATAGCTTGTCATTGTCCCTCTGATGCAGTCCGATACTCGGCTCATCCAAGATATAACACACGCCGACAAGACCAGAACCAATCTGCGTTGCCAGTCTGATACGCTGTGCCTCACCGCCTGACAGGGAAGCTGTTCCCCTTGACAGACACAGGTATTCCAGCCCGACACTTGCAAGAAATCCTACCCTCGCCCGTATTTCCTTCAGGATACGCTTGCCGATCAGCTGCTGTTGTTTCGTCAGCTCCATCGTATCCAGAAAACTGTAAAGATTTGTGATTGACATAGAAGTGATCTCATAAATATTCTTATCGCAGACGGTCACAGCCAGCGAGCTTTTCTTCAGACGCCTACCACTGCATTCCTTACAGGGAGTGATACGCATAAAAGTCTCATACTCCTGCTTGATCCCTTCAGACGCAGTCTCCCTGTATCTGCGCTCTACATTTCTGATCAATCCCTCAAATGCCACCGGATAAGTCCCCTCACCGCGCTGTCCTTTATAATGTACCGTTACTTCTTTCCCCTTTGTTCCGTTGACCAGTACATCCTTTACCTTATCCGATAACTCTTCGAACGGTGTGTCAAGAGAAAAATCATATTCCTTGCACAAAGCCTGCAAAATCGCATTTGTAAAGCTTCCCTTGTCCGCACACGACTGCCAGCCCATAACAGCAATCGCACCCTGATTGATACTAAGGCTTTTATCTGGTATGATCAGATCAATATCAAACTCCATCTTATAACCAAGCCCGAAACACTCCGGGCAGGCACCGAATGGATTGTTGAACGAAAAGCTTCTCGGCTCCACCTCATCAATGCTGATATTGCAGTCAGGACAGGCAAAACTGTCAGAGAAATTCATCATCTCTTTGTCGATCACATCGACCATCAACAATCCGTCGGAGAGTGCCATGACATTCTCGATGGAATCTGTCAGTCTCCGCTCAACGCCTTCTTTTATGGCAATCCTGTCCACAATGATCTCAATATTGTGCTTGATGTTTTTCTCTAGTTTGATCTCCTCTGACAGATCATACAGATTTCCGTCGATCCGGACACGCACATATCCGCTTTTTTTGGCACGGTCAAGCACCTTAACGTGTTCACCCTTTCTGCCGCGCACCACCGGCGCAAGAAGCTGAAGCTTCGTGCCCTGCGGCAGCTCCATGATCTGGTCTACCATCTGGTCTATCGTCTGGCGCTTAATCTCCCTGCCGCAGTTTGGACAGTGTGGTATCCCGATCCTCGCATATAACAGCCTAAAATAATCATAAATCTCTGTCACAGTACCGACTGTTGAGCGCGGATTTCGGTTGGTGGACTTCTGGTCGATCGAGATCGCCGGCGACAACCCCTCTATGCGCTCCACATTTGGCTTTTCCATTTGTCCCAAAAACTGTCTGGCATAGGATGACAACGACTCCATATATCTCCTCTGCCCTTCCGCGTAGATCGTGTCAAATGCCAGGGAGGACTTACCAGAACCAGACAATCCTGTCAACACGACAAATTTATTTCTTGGAATGTCCAGATCAATATTTTTCAGGTTGTGTTCATTCGCCCCACGAATCTTGATGATTTCTCCCTTTGGAAGCATTTTCAGTTGTTCTCTGTCCATTTTCGTACCATACCTTTCTAAAATGTATTATAATCAGGCAACGTGTGTCCTTCCCTCAGCCTACACGCCAGCCGTTTTGCATCCATGTGCATCATACCCCGCCTGTCAGATCCTGCAGCTGTTTTTTAAGTTCCTTCATCTTGTCACGCAGCTCCATCGCTGCCTCAAAGTTGAGGTCTGCCGCTGCCTTACGCATATTTTTCTCAACCGTGTCAATGAGTTTCCTTAGTTCCTTCTCATCCATGGACTCCGGATCTTTCGCAAATTTCTGCTCCTCTTTTGCTACTGCCTTTGAAATGCTGATCAGATCCCGCACTGCCTTCTTGATCGTCTGCGGAGTAATGCCATGCTCTTCATTGTACTTCTGCTGGATCGCACGCCTTCTCGCTGTCTCATCCAGCGTCACCTGCATGGAATCCGTGATCGTATCGGCATACATGATCACATGCCCTTCCGCATTTCTCGCTGCCCGTCCGACTGTCTGTATCAGGGAAGTCGCGGAGCGCAGAAATCCCTCCTTGTCCGCATCAAGAATCGCCACAAGCGATATCTCAGGAATATCAAGTCCCTCGCGCAGCAGGTTGATTCCGACAAGCACATCGAACACATCAAGACGCATATCACGAATAATCTCAGCGCGCTCAAGCGTGTCGATATCTGAATGCAGATACTTTACGCGAATCCCCACCTCAGACATGTATTTTGTCAAATCCTCTGCCATACGCTTTGTCAGTGTTGTCACCAGCACCTTGTTATGCTTTTTGGTCTCCACGTTGATACGTGCGATCAAGTCATCAATCTGTCCCTCCACAGGGTGTATTTCAATCTCCGGATCGAGCAGTCCTGTTGGTCTGATGATCTGCTCCGTGCGCAGCAGCTCATGTTGTTTTTCATATTCATTTGGCGTCGCAGACACAAAAAGCATCTGGTCAATCTTTTCTTCAAATTCCTCAAAACGGAGCGGTCTGTTGTCCAATGCCGACGGAAGCCGGAAACCATATTCCACAAGTGTATTTTTTCTCGAGCGGTCGCCAGCATACATTCCACGGATCTGGGGAATCGTCATGTGCGACTCGTCAATGATAATCAGAAAGTCCTCTGTAAAGAAATCCATCAGACAATACGGTGGATCCCCCTCTTTGGTTCCGTTCAAATGTCTTGAATAATTCTCGATCCCAGAGCAGAATCCAGTCTCACGAAGCATCTCAATGTCAAAGTTTGTCCGCTCTGAGATGCGCTGCGCCTCCAGAAGCTTGTCCTCGCTCTTAAAATAGCGCACACGCTCCTTCATCTCTGCCTCAATGGCATCACACGCCTTGGCGATCCGCTCTGGTGCCACGACGTAGTGCGATGCCGGAAAGATCGTGGTGTGCCCTAGAGTGGCGTTGACCTTGTTAGTGACTGGGTCTACCTCTGCAATACGGTCGATCTCATCTCCAAAAAATTCCACTCGTATCCAGTACTCGCCGCCTTGTGCCGGGTGAATGTCAACCACATCTCCGTGCACCCGGAAACGCCCTCTGTCAAGCTCCATGTCATTTCGGTCATACTGCATTTCGATCAGGGCACGGATCACTTCGTCTCTGTCCTTTGTCATACCAGGTCTCAGAGAAAGCATCATTCCTTGGTACTCATCAGGACTTCCCAGACCATAGATGCACGAGACACTGGCCACTACCACAACGTCTCTTCGCTCTGTCAGAGATGCTGTTGCAGACAGCCTCAGCTTGTCGATCTCGTCGTTCACTGCCGAGTCCTTCGCGATATAGGTATCTGATGACGGGATATATGCCTCCGGTTGGTAATAATCATAATAGGACACAAAATATTCTACCGCATTTTCAGGGAAAAATTCCTTGAATTCGCCGTACAATTGTGCAGCGAGCGTCTTATTGTGCGCTATTACCAAAGTGGGCTTTTGCAGCGCCTGTATGATATTTGCCATTGTGAAGGTCTTGCCGGAACCTGTGACACCCAGTAAAGTCTGGAACTGGTTGCCTTCCTTGAAGCCGTCCACAAGTGCTTTGATCGCCTCCGGCTGGTCGCCTGTCGGCTGGTATTCACTGCGCAGTTTGAACAACATAGAACAAAAATCACCTCCAAAATCCATTGCGAATATTCCATTCGCATAGTAAAAAGTACTTATGATTATAGCACACAGCCTCAGATTTGTACAGAGAAAAGAAGATATTTTCGGAACTTTTGTTTGCCACTCTGCCTTTACAAATTAACACACAAACTCCTTTTGCATATTATATAATTAAAAGCATATACGGTGTTCCTATGAATCATTGCTCTGGTCTTTATTTTCTCTCTACAATTGCCTGCCAACTATCCGAATGCCTTACGAAAGAGGAACTGGAACTTCTTGCTGCCAATCTACGAGCGCTCGGTGAAATGCTTGAGGTTATTTCTGTACAAAATACTATATGTGAAAGGACTGAACAATAATATTTCGATATAGAGCTCTTCTATGCTAAAGAATTAATGAATAAGATACAAACAAAAAACCTGATAGAAAGTATTTTGTAAACCATACTTCCTATCAGGTTTTATTCATTCAAACACACCCAAGCAGCCCGCAAACCATCTTTGCATACGCTTCTCCCAGCGGGAGCTCATACTCGACTTTCAGTCTGTTTCTGACTGCCATCTCATGATTTCCTGTCAAAGGATTGAACCCTTCTTTTTCATACTGCTCTTTCCAAACGCCGATTCCTCGTTTCTGCCATGAGGGAAGCTGGTCAAAATTAATCCCTCTGGAAAAAAGCAGTTCGTTCTTAAAACTCACTGACTGTCCTTCTAGCTCTTTTGTGGCTTCCTGCACTGTTTTACCCTCTTTTCTGAGCAGCCAGTAACAGTGTGCATTCAATGAATTTCTGTGTGCATCCTCCTGCCTCCACAGAAAGTAGTCCTGCACTCTCTCAATCGTGGGAAGAGGCACCATTCTGCAGTCAAACGTAGCTGCCCTTCCAAGCTCCAGCGAAAAGGACGCGCTCGCCTCTGCTGCCAGTGTGGAATTGTACTTGCGCACTTTTCTCCCAAATGCATTCTCTCCCACGGCAAACAGCAGCGAAATCTCGTCACTCTCCGTAAATCCATAAACAACGCGGAATCCACAGTCCATCAGTTTTTCAACGGTATGAACCATCAAATCCCTGAACCGCACATCAAATGGCGTCTCAAATCTGCAGATTTCCTTCGTAAGCCTCGTAAAACTCCTGCCGTCAAGTCTTGCCGCCATATATGTCTCCGGTAAAAGTATCTGGTCTAACGACTGCTCATATACGCGCATCTTCTGGTCTAATTCATCAAAGTTCATTTATATCCCCCCTTGCGTACTCTGGCACGCATACCAATCAATGGTTTGAAAATGATCTTCTTTCAAACTTCCCACCTTTCAACAACTCGGCGTTATTCCTGCCATTTTTCAACCACTGTGCCTGTTTCTGTGATCCTCACAAAATACAGCTCGTCAAAGCCCTCCTCGTAAGATGGCATTTCAAGTTTCTTTGAAGTCGCCGCGATCGCTTTCGCGGGAACTTTTTCCTTCCCCTCCCTCAGCTCATTGCGGGCAATGCAATCCTGTATCCGCGACTGCATAAAATAACCGATGACTTTGTATCCGTTTTCTTTCGCTTTCGCAATATACTTTTTCCGGTCTTCCAGTGTCGGATTTGTATTGTCGATGACCATGTCCCTTTTTGCCTGAAGTGCCTCATCGATTGCTGTATTTTCCTTGTTCCGCGTGTGAAGCGTATCCAGATTGATTCTGTCATATGCTGATAAATAATTCTTACAAAATGCACTCTTTCCACTTGCCTGAATCCCTGTCATAACTGCCATTACCGGCATCCATACCACCTCCCTGCTGACGCTTTATCATAAGACAACCTTCTTTATTGATCAAGAAACAGATCAATTCCGTTCGCAATGCCCTCAACAATCTTATACTGGTATTCGTCAGTGGAAAGCAGCTGATCCTCCGCCGGATTGGTCATGTACCCCATTTCCACGATGGTAACCGGAACCTGACACCAGTTAATTCCACTCATCGTGTCCGTCTCCCACACATACTCCTTTTTCGCCCCTGTGCTGGCCACCATTTCATCCAGCACATAGGTGGATAAGGATTTACTACTGCTGTACAAATCGCCGTTATATGGATTTGACGCGGTCTGACAAATGGTCATCATTCCATTTGCTTTCGAATTGGTTGAACCATTTGCATGGATTCGTATAAATGCATCTGCATTGTTGTCATTTGCAATCTGTGCCCTTTCGGAATTACTGATATTCACATCATTTGTCTCTCTGCACATGATTACGTCATATCCGCGGTTTAACAACTCTTCCTGCAATTTGAATGCCACTGCTAAGTTCAACTCGTACTCCGGCAGTTTAGTGCTTACTCCAACGGTTCCTCCCGAAACCTTTATCTTCATTTCCGTAGAGCCTAATCCTATGGGTTCCTTTGAAGTATCTGCCTTAGACTGATGTCCTGCGTCAATGACAATCAGTTTGCCGTTTTTATTGTCTATAGCAGATTGCGTTTCTAACTGCACCTCTGTTGGGAGTTCCGTTTCGGGCTCTGATTGAGCTTCCGGCTGAGTCTCTATTTGAGTTTCTATTTCATATTTTATCTGAGAACTATTTTTTGTACTCTCCGAGGTAAGCACCTGATTTTCTATTGTTTTCACAGAAACTTCTTTGCTGCTACAGCCAATACACATCCATACCCCTGCAGTAAAAAACAGCAGACTGAAACTGATTTTTTTCATTCTCATTGACACCTCATTTCTTTTCTTCATCTCATTATACACCTCTTTGGTTTCATCAGCAACAATCTCTATTGTATCTGTACCAATATCCGCCAGAGCGCTGTGCGCCCTCCAAAAACATCCATGTTACAATCAACGGGAAAGGTATTTAATCGTAATGCACCATTACACCACTAAGCAAAACTGTGATAACTTCTGTCACCGGCGCTGCGAGCCATACACCTGTCATACCAAAATACGCCGGAAGTACAAAGATGCAGACCAGCAATACCACAAGCCCCCTCGACAGGGAAATCACTGCGGACTCAAGTGCTTTTCCAATCGACGTGAAGTAGAACGATGTGATCGCATTGATTCCGGAAAAGAAAAAGGAAACCATAAAAATCACCATGCCAGACTGCACCATTTCCCGAATCGCATCGTTTTTCACAAACAGACCACTGTACCACCCCGCCAGAAACATCATAACACCAAAAGTCACTGCGCCGATTGCAAAAACAAGTCCGTTTGTCTTTTTCCGTATCCTTTTGGCAAGTTCGTGCTCCTTTGCGCCATAGCTGAAACTGATCAGCGGACTCGCCCCCTGCCCGAATCCTACGACGATCATGCTGAACACATAAGACACATATCCAACAATCGTAAATGCCGTGACACCGTCAACGCCAATCCTTCTCATGATCACATAATTGTAGGCAAACATGGCAATCCCTGTTGACATCTCTCCAATAAACTCCGAGCTTCCATTTAACAAAGTCCTTTTTAACACTGCTGCCGAAAAAGAAAATCTCCCTAAACGATACACTTTTGCTCTTTTTAGAAAAAAGTGCACAATCAAGACCAAGGAAACCATTGCAGAAAGAAAGGACGCAACTGCGATTCCGGCAATCCCAATGCGAATAACAACTGCAAATCCATAATCCAATGCAATATTTGTCAAGACACTCACAATGTTTACCTTCATATAATATTGCGGGCTTCCCTCTCCCCTGATGAACATGCCAAAAGAAGAATTGGCCACCATCACGACCAGCTCCAACAGCAGAATGCCATAATACGTTTTAAAATATTCGCGCACCTGCCCTGCAGCACCCAGAATATCCAGCATCGGCTCAAAAAGCAGTGCTACCAGCAATCCTGTCAACACAGAAAATACCGTTGTGGTTGCAATCGTCTGGCGAAATACCTGATTGCACTCTGTTATGTTTCCAGCCCCAAATGACATTCCGGCAATTGCGACACCGCCGACAGATACCATTAAGCCAACGGACAAAAATAAGTAGATGATCGGCAGTCCCAGGTTGACTGCTGCAATCCCCTCCTCGCCGACATAATTTCCGATAAAGAAACCGTCAACAACAGTGATCAATGAAGTCAGCAGCATTGCGATAATGGCAGGAATTGAAAACTGTAATATCATCCCTGCTGTGTTTTGCCTGATTCTCTCTAAATCCATAAAAATCTCCTCCTATATGTTTCGCATTCCCAAAGCTGTTCTCAGCCTTCGATATGTCCCATTATAAGAGGAGTATTAAATATAAACTTCTGAATTCTTGCGGAAAATATATTTAGGAGCTGTCATGAAATAACTTTCAATTTTGACTTGTCTAAATGAAAGGTTATTTCGTGACAGCTCCTTACCTTAACGGCATACAAATGTCCAGTTCCATGTAACCAGATTCCCGATCCACCATATGATAGATATCAAAACCACTGCGGTAATCCAGTTCGTAAGAAGTGCGCGGCAGCCACACCGTAAATATGGTCTGATACGCCGCATAAATGTGCTTTCCCAGTCCCTTATAAGGGTACACGGCACATTTTCCCCCCTCTATGGTACAGGTATTTTCCAGCGAAACACCTCTGTCCACACTCATACAGATATCATAGAGACAGCCATCGGTATCCGTGATGACAGGATCATCAAAAGTCCGCTCCAGAAACTGTGTATCCTTAGTCACAAACTCCTGATACTTCTCAATAAAGTCGCCCCACTGTTCGCTTAGATAACGATAACTGCCTATTCTACGCTCATATAATACAAAATAATCCGGAAGATTCTTAATTACAATCTTTCGATTACACTCCTCAAAACTCTCCAGACAACTGTAGGTATCAAGAGCTTGTTCCTCTCCTATTTGCATTTCTGACATGGATAATTCTTCTGCCCGTTCCCCCACCTCAGCCATATGCATAAAAGCGTGTCTCACTGTCGCCTGCTCAACGCTCCTGCGAAAATTTACCGGATTGGTCTGATACTGCTGCCGAAACATCCAGCTGTAATTTGACGGACTGTATCCAAACTCATAGCCAATATCCGTCACCGTCCGGTTAGGCTCCACTTTCAGCCGGAATGCGCTCTGCTCCAGTTTCAACCGTTTTATGAATGCATAGACACTCTCCCCAGTCTCCTCCTTAAACATTCTGCTGAAATGATATTTAGAAAAATGACAATGCGCCGCCACATCATCAACCGACAGTTCTCCATTAATATGCTGCAAAATGTAATCAATCGCATGGTTGATCGTCTCATTTTTAATCATTAACATATTGATCTTTCCTTATTTGAATCCTCCAACTCTATGCAAAACAATGATACAATGCCCTAAAGAAAGCCTCATAATCCTGTCCATCGGAAAGCCCGGACACTTCGCCGTCGCCCGCCTCAATGATCTTCCATGTCCCATCCGCCAGTTCTGCAAAGTCAACTGTGTAAAATACACTCGGCAGATTCCGGTATTTCTCAACCAGCTCCCGCGGCAGATCCGCTGTCACCTGCAGCTGGCTGGAATTTCTTGAGACTGCTGCAATCTCATGGTTGATATAAAACACCCGAAACTCATTTGTCCTGTCCCCATACTTCTTCAGATCCAGATATTCCTTGATGCAGATTCCGCCAGTAAGCAAATCCCCTCTATATTTATAAAAGACTTCCATCCATTGGTCAAAACTGCTCTGGTCAACAACATGGTCAAAATACGCTGGAAATTCCGTTCCCTTTACAGACTTTACATAATCCTTTACCATAAACCTGGAAAATTCCTTTTTCACATCTTCAATATCTATCTCCTCATGTAGCGGAAATACTTTCATCTTGGCAGTGTCATTCTCGACCAGTTTATAAACATTTGGAAAAACATGCATATTTGCATACATATCCGGTTCCGTCACCAGACAAATCCCATGCTCTTTAAGCTGTTTATAAAAAGTTTCATATAAGTCTGGCTTCATCATCCAGCCGCGATAGACAGCATTCACCGCTTCCGCTGGTTCCGTCGTCAGCACCAGTTTTCCCTGATGGAACCATTTCTCATAACCAAACAAAATTACATCATACAATCCCGTGTTTTGCACTGCATCATACTCTGCCTGCAAATCCTCGTCAACTTTGCAAACATCAAAAAAGCTAGACGGAAACAATATCGTAC
>JAIEEY010000295.1 GCA_029067205.1 Lachnospiraceae bacterium | reverse complement strand
TTAATAAGGAGACAGGAATATGGATGGAAAATTGAGAAATATGGCATCTGTATACATTATAAGTGCTGACAGAATGCTATTGCTTTTCAGGCAGGGCGGGAGAGTGGTGAATGATGTCTGGGTTGGTTCGGCAGGAGGTCACTTTGAGGAATCTGAGCTGAATGACGCAAGAGCCTGCGTACTGCGGGAATTGGAGGAAGAACTGGGGCTTGCAGAGCGTGATCTTCATGATCTGTCATTGCGGTATGTTACGTTGCGCAGGACAAAAGGGGAGATTCGGCAGAATTATTACTTTTTTGCCGTGTTAAATCAGGATGTGGACGAGAATCTTGTCTCAAATGAGGGACTCAGCAGATGGTTTGACTTTTCAGACTTGCCAGCATTAGAAATGGCATATACCTCTAAATTTGTGATAGAGCACTATCTGGCAATCGGACGGGAAACAACTGAAATCTATGCCGGTGTAGCGGACGGGGAGAAAGTGCTCTTTACGGAAATGCCAGAATTTTGAGACAAATTTCCAAATGAGATTGTCAATGATGACAATGATCACAGCATTCCCGATTTCTGGACAGAGTGTGGTGAGAAGAATCTGATTGAACCGATGAGGCAGCTTCGCGCTGCAGGGAAAAGGGATTTGTACGGCCTGTGTAGTCCTGCGAAGGACAAGGAAACACACTTCAATTATGGGATTGGTGTTCGTGTCGATGGGGATACTGACATGGCAGGCGTGCAGCAGTTTATGAATAACGGCTATTCCATGTGGAAAACAGAACCAGCGGACTATGCTGTATTTAAGTGCTTTGGTGATGACGGGGATTGTCTGGGTGAGACATGGAGCAAGTTTTTCAAGGAGTTTTCCCCACAGACTGGTTATGTGCAGACAGATGATACAGATTATGAGATCTATTTTGAGAATGGCGAGAGTGGTCTGTTTTGCGAGTTGTGGGTTCCAGTCAGGAAGGCATAATGTTACTGTTCATGCTTCAATAAAAGTAATGAAAATCATGCGCTGAATTGATTAAAGTTTTGGCCTTTTCTTTTAATCAATTTGTGTAAAAGAATGTTGTTTACCTCTTTTATAAATAAAATTTTGCGAATACCGGATAGGGCGTGAACCAATGTCATTTAGTTATACTGCAAACCACCAGAATTTACAGTGTTGTAACAGAGAAAGTATTTGGCTGGCGGTTTGCAGTCGGTGTCATACTGTAAATCCAATTGGTGTGCAGTATAAGTTATAGAGTCAGATGTTACTGTTCACTCCCCCATCAAAGCAGTGGGAATCGAGCGCCAAAATGTTGCTGTTGACACCGAAAAAACGTATAAATATGCAAAACACAGTAGGGGTGTGAACAGTAACAGTTAGACTTCAAAGTATACCCTAACACAAATTTTTAACAAAGTTTTCTAAACGGGATTGATACAGAACCTTAAATGTGTACTTTTTAATAGAAACTATAACTATTATTTCTTTATTTTAGGAGGTTCCTATGTAATTTCCACAAAAATCAAATCTGCACTCTGGGTCATTGTGGACATTATGGCTCTCAATCCCGACCGCTTTGTCAAAAATCTCGCCTTTTGTCATTCATAAACTCTCTTATTGACCAATTTATGCATCAATATACCTTATATTTTCTTCTTTCAACAGTTGTGCATACCGGAAACAGTTACATGTATGGTCATTGATAATTCCACATGCCTGCAAGTGAGAAAATAGCGTGATGGAACCCAAATACTTAAATCCACGCTTTTTCATGTCCTTACTCAATCGGTCCGACAGTTCATTTCGCACTTCGCCTTCTCCCCACTGATGCTTTATATAAATTAAAATATGATGATCCGAAAATGACCATATATAATTGTCAAAGCTTTCAAATTCCTCTATGATTTTCAGGAAGCATTTTGCATTGCTGATGATTGCAGAAATTTTTGCCTTTGACTTTATCATACCCTCTGTGTTCATGATTTTTTCGATATCTGTGTCAGTATAATCAGCAATGCGCTTATAATCAAAATTATCAAAACATTGTCTGAAAGTCTCCCGCTTTTTCAGCATCATCGTCCAGTTCAAACCGCACTGCATGGCTTCCATCAATAAATATTCAAAATGTTTTCTGTCATCGTGAAGCGGATTTCCCCATTCTTCATCGTGATACTTTTGCAAAATCCCGCCATCGAGGCACCAACCGCATCGTTCCATCGCATTCTCCTTAATTCATAAACTCCCTGTTGCACTGCGAATCCATCATAATTGAAAATTCTAAAAACAACGCAGATCACTCATGCTCTGCCCCTTGACTCTCTATCGTTTCATAGGCTTCCAGTTCCATGCATAATGCCACAAAATCATCATAAACTGTAATGGTCTGCAGATAGCTGAAATCCAAAATAAATCCAGAACTGCGATGCCGCAGAAAATCAGCATCCCACAGCGGTACAACAATGAAGCCTTTCTTATAATCGTATCTTAACGGCTCATATTGATCAATGTTCCTACGGAAATAATTCACCTTTGCTATACAGAGTTTATTAATTCGAAATAAGAGACCAATGATATCTGTCCGCTCAAAATATGCGTCCTTAAAAATCAAGTGCTTATGCGCATTTTCTTTTTCGGAATACCAGGCATTATTTTCATGCTTTAATCCATACTTCTCCACAAGTAACTGCTTGTCGTCCATTTGATACTTCTCCATTAAAATTCTAATTCCTTTCGAACGGTTCAAAGAGCTCCCAAAACCGTTCTTCACAAATTCTATATTTGCCACGCCATCCAATGGCAGGACAATATCTGACCGACTGCTTCCCAGCGCTTTCCTGCCCGCTTCACAAAGCGTTCCAAAATCCGTGAACTCATCAAATAGCGGTTTTATGTATGGATTGGGCATCACTCCAAGCTCGGCTAAAGTCATCAATTGCCCACTGAAAATCCGGTTTTCGCCTGTATTTTATATGGATGTCATCTCCTTATTTCATATTGAAATATTTCTTCATCTCTCCCTGAAAAGCTGAGTGGCGCGGAAATTTTGTTTTGTATTGTGCAAAAATTTCCCGCTTTGCCCCTTGTATTCCCATTTGTTCCTTAATCTCTGCAACCATTGCCAGCAGTGCAGCCGAATCACCGTAATGATTTCTGTGCTGACCTCCCACAATTGCATCTGCCCTGCCAGACACAATCTTTTCCGCCCATGTAAGATACTCTTTCCGCTCGGTCTCTTCCATCGGAAAATAAAGTTTCCAGCGCTTAAAATAATTCCAGAAAACACTGGTCTTATTCCCGCGGCACTCCTCAATAATCGCACTCTCAAAATGCAAGGCGCTATTTTGCTCCTCTTGATCGGAAAAGCCAACATTCCCTGCTATGACAGCTGCTGCCTTAGACGGCAGGAAATTTTCATACAGATATAACAAAAACAGCCTGATACCGCGTCCGATAAAGCATGAACTCCAGCCCAATGAACCCTGTGGATTACTTGATGCCTTTTTGGCAGCCTCGAAATCACCTGCATAGAAACAAAGCTCATAATATCTGTAATCGTTTACCAGATTCTGGCACAGCTCAACATTCCTTATGTAATTCTCCGCTCTGCCTCTTATGCCTGCGTTTAAAATCTCTTTTGCACGTATCCCGTATTGTTCAGCCATTTCCTTTGTGCCAAACAGGCGCAGGAAGTTTCTGACTGTCGAATCAGACCGAAAGCATTCCCAGCAGAATGACATAACATTCTCACTATGTGCCAGATAGTCCGAGGCATGCGCCGCCTTCAGCGCTACCTCGCTTCTGATTTTCAGTTTCCGGTCAATCTTTTCGACTGCCCTTTCCCCGACCTTTTCAATCTGCTCATAGTCATGTTTTTTATCAAACTCCTTCATGACGGTCAGATACAGAGACGGATGCACACCACAGTTTTCGTCTGCCATTTTCACAAGCCCGTCTAATCCGTCATGATACAAAACAGCCTCCTGCAAAAGTCTCGCTTCCACATCACCGCTTTTGGATTTCAGCAGTTCGATCCAATCGCTCCAAAACTGTTCTGTATCGGTCAAATTCTCCCTGCCGGCATGAAACATGTCCTCAATATGCAGTTCCTGAAATGTGCTGTGTGAAAAGTACAGATAAATGTCCTCCGCCCGTCGTTCCATATCACACACCTGATAGTCCGCGTATAAGGTTTGCAGAGCCAGCAGTTCCAGATTTATATTGATTATTTTACTCTCTACTAATGTCTGCAGGTCAGCCGGATCGCAATCATCGACATACTCGTTGTCAGCACTCACTTCCATCTCCCACAGCCACTCATAGAGATAATTGGCTTCCTTGTATCGTCGGTCATCCATGCAGTCTTTTGCAAACTGAATAATAGACATAAGTTTATCCCCGATTCCCTGATGGTCATAATACTCTACAATCCACTCTCTGTCCCAGTAATCCTCTGAATACTCCTCGTATTCATCCGTGTCCAATGCCAGTTCGCCCTCGTCAATCTGCTTCATCCAGATTTCAATCTGTTCCATCCGCTCATCTACAAATTCCTGAGACATTCTTGCAGTCAGTGGCTTTATCTCCTGCTGGGATATTCCTTCAGTCATCGACTTTGATTGCTGTTGAGACCTTTCTGTCGTACTGATCTCGATCATCGATTCCAGTTTCCGACGCTGCTCTTTTGTCAAAAAATCTGTCATATCCAAAATAATGTTCTGTAAGCGCTCCTTGCTAAGTTTCTCCAGCTTATTCCTCACTTTTCTTTTGTCCTCCTATTTCAAACACAATCAATAAAAAGGTTTAAAAACTTATATTTCTAAACTGCCTGACCAAACTGTATACACATAAATTTGCTGACCGCTTCCAGCAGATCGTCCGCACTTTCAGCCTGAATGTTCATCTGCATCACGCGATTGAAGCCAAGTGCCAGCATTCCAAGGATTGACTTTCCATTCATTTTGTCTTTCCCCAAAGATACTTCGATATCATATGGGTATTCTGCAACGATATCTACAAATTGTGCAATCACTTTTGGGTTTCTTAATATTATGTTAACAGTTCCTTATGTTTAGAATAGTTATTTAGAATAGTTATCTTAATTGAAACAGTCTCGCTCCATGTGACGGTACTGTATCAATCAATATGTTACCATGCAGAGCAATTTCTTTCTGGCTCCAAAGCTCCTTGGCGTAGTCTGCTGTTACTTCTATATCTGCAAACTGTTCCACTTCACGCACACTGCACTTGATTTCCTGCGCCGTTTCCTTGAAATTAAAAAATGCGAGATACTTTTCCCCTGTCACTTTGTTCAGACAGCTCCAGATAGCATGATCATCCTTTTTTTCAAACTGCTTCCCGACATAATCATTAGATACCAATTTTAGGATATCCTTTCTAGTCAGCAGATCCAATGTCCACGCATCCAGTTTTGTCAGCTCTGCACCAATCATCAGCGGGGAACCAAAGATACACCACAGTGTCATCATCGTGATCTGCTCGTCTTTTGTGAAATTTGTGTCCCACTCCGCTTTGCCAAAGCCTTTTCCAAGCTTACCAAGCGGCAGCATGTCGCAGTCAGGATAAGAGCCTTCCGCCACATGATTCTGCCACAGCTCACAACGGTCAAACATATTCCGCAGTAAATCCCACTGGTCCCAGAAGTCATCCGTAATGCGCCACATATTGGCATACTTTTCATAGTGCCATGATTTCTCGATCAGAGCCGGCCCCGGGGAGAGAGACAGCACGATATTTCTTCCGGATTTCTGGATCGCACGCTGCAGCATTTCCACCTCATGCGCCGCCGAATAGGGATCATGTGGATATGTGTTGGTGTTGCAAATGTCATCACATTTGATAAAATCAACGCCCCACTGTGCATAGAGATTGATAATGGAATCATAGTATTCCTGCGCGCCCTCTGCATCCTTGCGCACTCCATACATGTCAGGATTCCACCTGCAGATCGAGGACGGATCCGCAATCTCATTTGCGGTGACATTTGTGCCAAATACCGGCATATGTTCGTGTGCCGCCTTCCTTGGGATTCCGCGCATGATGTGAATGCCAAATTTTAAACCAAGATTATGGACATATTCTGCAAGAGGACCAAAGCCTTTTCCTCCTGCGGCAGACGGAAATCTGTTCACGGCCGGAAACAGCCTGCCGAATTCATCTATCTCCTCGTCCCCGAACGGAATGTATTGATACTTATCCCTCAAAGTGCCGGCATCCTTTGCGTACCATTCGATGTCGACCACGATATATTCCCAGCCGGAGTCTTTCATGTGCACAGCCATATAATCCGCGTTGGATTTTACCTGTTCCTCGGTGACAGTCGTGTCATAATAGTCATAACTGTTCCACCCCATGGGAGCCTTTTTCATTCGATGTTTCATCGTCTTATCCTCTTTTCCTTCATTCATTTTTACTGCAGTAACAGAACCCATTTATAAAAAATAAATGTCATAATACGCGTTATGTTTTTGAAACCCGTTTCGCAAACTAAATATAGTCTTCCTCATGGTTCTTGTCAATAATTGAATTGTACTTTTTATGCACTTATTACGGATTCCCCTAAAACCTCCATGACTTCCCTGAATTTACTCTGATACAAAATCTTACTCTCCGCAGATAGTTTTTGATAACTTCTTGTCAACTTGCCTTTTACAAAATCCACCCCCTCTTCCATTTCCATACCCCTTGTGACATATGCCAAATATAATAAACTGGGGACGCTGTCAAAATGTGAGATTGCATCAGCGTCAGCTACGCATAATTCTTCTATACTTCTCTTCTCAGAGTTGACACTTCCGCGATGGTTTCGAATGCATTCCTGTACCAGTGAAATCTTTGCGTCATCGTAATGATATTCCTTTAAAATGTGGTATGCCATTTCTGCCCCATGTATATGATGCTGTTCATAGAGACTGTAATCTGTAACAGATGCAATATCATGCAGCCACGCGGCAATCATGACAACCTCCTGATCCGCTCCATAGTGTTTTGCCAGAAACGCTGCATTTTTGACTACTGCCTTGATATGGTCATAGCACCCCATCCCAAATTTGTTCGTTGGTTTTAGACATCTGTCGTAAACTTCCTTTTGCAGGCCCCTCAAAATATCTTCCCGCATATTTTTCCCCCTTCCATTCAGCATAAATATTCTATCACAAGGTTTGTTAAATGTCATTCTCTTTCCGTCACAATCTTTTGCTGTGCGTTTTTCTACAGTTCCTTACTATTCCGTTATAAAATATTCGTTGTTACAGAAAATTACTTTCTTTTCACAAATAGTTGTTGTATAATGAGACCAATAACAAACTTAAGTTTCCATTTGATCGATTATAGGAGGATATATGCCGATTCTGCATGTTTGTCATGACAAAGATGATGGCATGTGGCAATTTCTTTGTGGCAGATTTCACGATACAAGCGAGGCAAGAGTTGTTTCCCTGCATGAGATCTATATGCACGATCCATCCTGCAAACATTTAGACCAGAAAGGAGGACTACAAACATGTCCGTATCACTTTATTATACAGCGAGAAGATCCCAGCCAATCACCTCGCAGGAACAGAGCATTTGTGATGAAATCGCAGCGCGCTATGACGCACAATATCCATATGGGGAATTGTATGAGGGCTTCTGTATCTACGATTTAGAGGATTCCCGCGACGAGAGCGAAATAGATGTCATTTTCAGCGGCGCAACAAAACTGCCTCTGGATAACGGCGAGGAATTTTGCATGAAGGTCGCAGACTGGTGGTTAAAATGTCTAAGCGAGATCACGGATCACCTTCCCGGTGCACAATGGCATGTACATATTGACGATGCAGATATACCATGGGGAGAAGATAAGGAACTGTGGGAAAATAACTGACACAGTTCCTAAAGAGGAGTAAAAGCATGTTAGAGGAACAAATCAAAAATGCCATAAACAAGTTATCAGAATCAGGAGACGCAGATCTCTGCGAAGAATTGATCCGAACCCAGGGCGTCCAAAGTCCTGCTTTTGCACAGGCGGCTTTCGGGTCAGGGGTCTTTTATCCTGCCATTTTATATCAGGACGCCTCCCCGGAAATCAGGGACAAGCTGATTGATTTGCTGGAGAATGAGAAAGCAGACCAGTTAAAGTTAGCTGACTCACCATATTACAGCCAATTATCGGCGGACGATATAATCCGGCGGAAAGTAGATCACTGCCTTGATGCGCTTGCGATGATCGGAGATGACACTGTTGTGGAATATTTTCAGAAATGGGAGACTACTCCAAAGGCATGGCGCAAATTATTAAATATCGGTCCATTGGAATATGCTGCCGATGTGGGCGGTTGGTGCATCGAGGACGGAAAAAGAAAGTCCCTGTTTTTCGAGGAATGCTATGCATTGGAAAAATCAGAAAATGCTGCGCCAGAAGACAATGTGTACGGCAAAACTGCATCCGAAAAATGTCCTTCATGCGGTTCCAGCTATGTGAATATGCTGGTGCTTGACGGGCGCGACGAGCGTTTGTCATTTTTGGGAATTAACGGAAAAATTAAGATTAAATATTGTGAGAGCTGTCTGCCGTGGACAGAATCCGTCTTCTGCCGATACACGGAGGATGGGGAAAGTACTATCATTCAGCAGGAAGGCGGCAGCAATCGTTTCTTTGAGGACAAAGAACTGAACAACCGGGCGCCGTTTGTGCTCTCCAAAAAAATGGTTCCGAAAAGCTATTGCAATAGTAATGAGTCATACGATTGTGCGGTCGGCGGCAGACCTGACTTTATCTACGGTGCAGGCTATGTCACCTGCCCGGAATGTGGTAAACGGATGATGCATTTGGCACAGCTGGGTATGGAATTTATAGGCTACGGCACTCACTATATCCAGATCTGCCGTGACTGCAAAATAGTGACAGCAACCTATCAGCAGACCTGATCTGAACTTATTGTTTTCATATATTTAACAAGAGGAGCATACACAATGCTCCTCTTGTCTAATATCTGTTCCAACGCACTTCTATATCAGGAAACAACAGATTCTTATGAAATCTCCTTTTATCCATAACCGTTTCTCTTATTTTATTCCTAGGGAGCTGTAGGAAAATAAGTGATACATCCTCGACGAAATAGACAAGTCAAGATGTGTCAGTTATTTTTCTACAGTTCCCAAATTGTATGGACAGATATCCCGGCATTTGTGACAGGATATTTCCCAACTTTTTGTAAATTGATTATCTCCAAATGCATAATCCCAGCAAGTCTGCTGAGCCAATTCCAACTTTTCCAATGCATTCACCGGACACGCCTCCACACACATATTACAATCATCACATACCCTTTCTAAAAGCGCATCTGATTCCAGCTCTGCCTCCGTGAGCACGGAACCCAGCCAAACCATGCTGCCAAACTCCGGTGTGATCAACAAAGTATGTCTGCCGATCGTACCCAGTCCCGCCGCCTGTGCTGCATGCTTTTGGGAGACAATCGAGCGCCAGCGGTCTGTCTTCGTATCCCACTGGCTCTCATTCGTTGGTATGGGGATTGCCACAACTCCGCTTCGTTCTTGTAATCCTTCTAGTATTCTATAACTGCCTGTTTAATTTGTTCTATTAAAAAGATATCTTCTTCAACTTCATCGGCAATTATATCATTTGCCTTGCCTTTCAACATTTTCTTATATATCGTTTTGATCAGATGCAGCAACTCCCCTTCTTCTCGTCCCTCTTCTCGTCCTTCTTCTCGAAACTGCTCCATTGTTTCTGCTTCATTATACTCTGTAATACACATCTGTTTCACCTCCGCTTTATTTGCGATTAAAAACTTCTTTAACATAGAATCTTCTGACATGTTTTCCAGTGCACGGTCTACTGCTGCTTCTATATTCATCGTTTTGTTATATCGACGTATTTCCGCTATAAACCATGCATAATCAGAGAGCGGTCTGCACGCTGCCATCAATATTCTGTTCTTCCCATAATTAATATTGATCATCCGCACGCGTACCTGTATATCTGCTTCTACATCTGTGGAGTGTCCATCTTTCGCCTTGAACGCATCCTTCAACTCCAAGATGCTGTCTTCCCTGTCATCCTTGCCATTATAGAAAGTCACAAGTTTCGGAATCGGTAGCCTTAACTGTCTAGTACCATAAATATTCAGTTTGTTTAAATGGATATATTTGTCGTAAAACCGCGCTGCATACATCAGTTTCCGTATGGGCATATTGGGGTTGTACGTAGACTGCTGCTCATACATGTTTGCAATGTCCGTAATGAGAAACGTCATATCATTTTTCATACCCATGTACAGCACATCTTCCATTGTCATAAGCTCGATATCCTCTGGGTTTGTATAAGAAGATCCATTTACTGCATTATAGAGGCTCAGTGTCCAGTCTTTTCTCTCAGCATTGCCAAATATAAACGAAAATAACCGGTCCTTGTACTTTGTATTAATCATTTCAGCTTCCCCGTCCTGCACTACTTTATCGTATTTTCATTGTATCGGTTTTATTACCAACTGTCAATACTTTACACCTCATATGCAAACATATATTTGTATTATCGTGATTTATTATATAGACTACCTACTTGTTAAAATTTTCCCACTAATCAAGTGAATTACAATGGAGAACTTGCCATTGGTTATACTGGCTATAAATTAAATGCCGGCAAACTTAATGAGGATGAAGCAGCACCTATCATATTGTTTAGTTTCTAAATTATTCATGCAATTGTCATCGCATTTATTTTAGTTCAGCCCTCTCTCATCCATACACTCAAAATATGTCTGGTCATCAAGAATTGTAATGATTATATTCCGATTGCTGTACTTCGCTGCGATAGATTGCAGCCACTCCAACATGTCGCTCTTTGTCATCTGCAATATTTCATCAATATCTGATGAATCCCAAGAGTCCTGTATCTCGTGCACCATTTTGCCAATCTGGTTGTCACGCTCCCCGATGCTGACTTTTTCCTTGTCAGAGATATGATAAGAAAAACTGTAATCCAGAGAACACCATGCCATGCCATATCCGTTTTGCGCATATTCCTCTTTACTGGATAGACGAATACGATTGCAGATGTCCCTCTCTGGTTCGTTCTTTTTAAGACTTCTTACATATTCTGCGTTTTCCATTTCTGACAGATATGCCGTTAATTTCACAAATGATTTTTCCTTGTCTGTCATGGCAACACGGTAGTCGTTCCAACCGCGGTCACATTGTATCCGTTCGATCTGCTCATGATTCTCATTACACCAGTCCAGAAATTCCATATCAAATTCTGCAATGGATTTTTGCTGATAAGCTGAGGTCTTCAGGGTAAAAAGACTCTGATAATCCTCCTTTGTTGCAGGCGCATACTCCCTAATATACTGAAAATCATCTTGATATCCTTCATTTGAATCTGTTACCGCCTGACGCCTCGCTGTGATCTCCTCCAGCTCCTGTGCAGTGGCTTCCCGCAGTCCGACAATCTTATGGTTTTCATATACCACGAAGAGCTCTGTCGCATTTTTATCATAGATATCCTTGCCGATTCCTTCATGCTCCGAAATCCAAAGATTTTTCTCCTCGTCATAAATTCCGCGCACTTCCCTGCCATTGAAATACATTTTGTAATCGTCCGTATCCCAGTCATAGTGGTATGTCAGACCAAAGGGTACATATGGCGCCATGATTCTGTCCCACTCGTCGCGCCGCTCTTTCTGCCAGCCCTCCATGTCGTCGACTGCCACACCATTCAGCGGCTTATAAGAATATTCCACTGCAACCTGCAGGACATTATATTGATAGGTCATTATTGTATTCATAACAGCCTCATCAATGAACACCTTCATCAGTTCCTCATCGCGCAGTTCGCTGACAGACAGGTCTTGCAAAATAACTCCCATATCATCCACTATGCCTTGGCGCGCCCAGATGTACTCGCGCACGGTAATCTGATCTGCATCCAAAATAGTAAGTGTACCTGTGTACTCCAAGGAAGCATTGTCCTCTGCACTGGGAAAATCTGTCCGCGCACACCCGCTAAAACTGATTGGCTGCTCCCCCATAATCGGTCCCAGCACATTGTACAGGAAATCATATGTCTCATTGCTGTCAGTCCCTTTCCTGGTCTCATATGCTGCATAGATCGTCTCATCCTGAAAAAAGCGGTCTATGATATCATTGTATTCCCCTGTGTCTGTCATCGACCACACTTTGTTCCGATACTCCGAGATGCTCATATCCTCATAACCGTCAAACTTCAAGGCAAGAAGCATATCGTATTCCTCTTCTGTAAATTCTGTAACTGATTTGGGCGTTGTGCTTTCTCTTTCTGCCATGTTCTCCTGTATGCCTCTTGCCTTCTCTGCTTCTGTTTCTTTTGTTGTTTTATTGCCCTGTTTGATCTCCGTAGTCCCTGCTGCTTCTGTCGCCGATGTGGCAAACGCAGCCGCCACACTGATGACCAGAACTGCTGCCACTATCCCTGCAAGCGTGGATTTCTTTTTTATTTTCATAATCGACGTAATCCTTTCTTCCATTGCATTTTTACCTAATTTTGATAACAGGCCGCTGCACAGTGGTGCGAGACCGCCCCGTTCTGCCTCCAACTGAATCAGCATCAGCGCATAAGCCGACTTTGACGATTCTCCCATATGGCGCACAACACGCTCATCGCAGGAGATTTCCACATCCCGGTTAAAAAGAAACCACATAATCCACACCATCGGATTAAACCAGTGGATACAAAGCGCGCATGTGACGATCAGCTTCGTCAGTGCATCATGGCGGCAAATATGCACATACTCATGCATCAGAATATATTGTAACTGCTCTGTATTATCCCAATCTGTACTTTTGGGCATCAGAATGACAGGGTGAAAAATGCCGTATGTCAGCGGAGTGGAAATTCGGTCTGACTGTCTGAGGGAAATCAGACGGCGCGGGTGCTCTTGTATCCATTTCCGGATAAATGCATTTTTAACCGACATAATGGAAGTTGTACGACGACATGAGTGCTCTTGCATCCAAACCTGCACAAATGCATTTTCAACAGGAAGCGAAATCTGAAACTCAGATCGACAGTGCAGATAGGATATCGCAAAATAGCTGATACAGAGTATCATTCCTGCACACCAGATAATCACATACAACGGCTTGAGCTGCCGATAGCAAACAGATATTCCCTGCAATGCATGCATTAAAATGACATGTGTGTCAGTTTCTCTATCCGCATGATATTCCCCGCCAGAAATGACACTGCTGTCCGTTTTATGTTCCGAATGATACTCCGTTTTGTAATCCAGATGATTTCCTGTATCATTAGTAATACTACGATCATTTACATAGTTTTTGCTGCTTGTTTCCGCATTCTGTACTATGTCATAAGCGTCTATACCATTTATTTTTACACCCCCGTTGCCTTCGGGAGACGAAACCTGTTCCAACGGAATCTGAAAGAATGCACCCGAAACGATATCTCGTTCAAACAGGGTATAAACACTGAATGCCGACGGAATCGAAAATGGCACAAGCAATCTTAATAACACAATACCCCATAGAATCAAAAATGTTCTTTTTGGCAGGTGGTTGATTGCCAATGCACGTATCACGATCACCACCACGACCATAACAGCCCCCGAAAGGCTCATCTGCAATAAACCCATATTTATACCTCCTGCGTGCCCTGGCACACATACCGATCAATAGTTTGAAAGTGACCTCCTCTCAAGCTCTCCCCTCACACATCCATATACTGTGCAAAGTTCCACAAAACCCTGTTATCTCTTTCTCACTCCTCCTCATATGTCTCCACGATCTGTTTCAATTTCTCAATCTGTTCAGATGAGAGCTTCTTTCTGCCAAGCAGTGCCGCAAACAGCTTATCCGCGGAACCGTCATAAACCTTGTCGATCAGTTCATTTGTCTCTGCCTCCTGTACTTTTTCCTTGGGAATCAGCGCATGGCACATGAAATTCGGCTCCGTGCGTTCGATCGCGCCCTTTTTCATACAGCGTTTGATCAGTGTGTAGGTCGTGTTTTTGTTCCATCCCAGTTCGTTATTCAGCACCTCCGCGATATGTTTCGCTGGCACGTCACCGTCCTTCCACAGAACGTTCATCACCCTCAATTCGGAATCAAATAGCTTTGTTGTTTCTTCACTCATAAGTAAATTCCCCTTTCATAAGACTGTAGTAGTATCTATTTATAGACTACTACAGTCTTATGCCTTTGTCAATACCCAATATCATTTTTATACTCACGGTAAATGAAATTTGCCGTGAGTATTGCGCCAGCCGCAGCCGCGAAGCGGCATATTTCCTTATGCGCATAGCATATTTGCGTCTGTGTGCATCACTTTATACTGGATCTCATTCGCCGAATTGCTTTGTAAAAGAAAAAACACCCAATACGATATACTGCATTGGGTGTTTTCATTTCAGCCTATAAGCGTCAATAAGAGTTTTCTATCCTGAATTCCCATTCATACGCCTGCGGATTTTCACCAAAAAGTTTCAGGTCATTTTCTATGGGAATATATTTTTTCCCAGAATGATAATCTACAGGAATGTAATTGGCAAATTCTGTTGATTTGAGGACATAGAGCACAAAATGCAGCTTTTCTGCATTTTGCAGATTCATTATTTCATAAGAGTTTCTTTCCTCCCATTCTATATTACATGGCAGGACTTCGAGGCATTCATCATCAGGGAGAAAAGAACGATTTACAAAATACGCATAAATATCCCGCAATGCCGATTGCGGAATGGGTATCACATAATCAGAATCGGAGTAATGTGTGCCTGCATGTCTGTTGCAAATTTCGATCATCTTTGCCCTGATATCCTCAAAAATCCAACTGCACCACCAGCATATCTCAAAAAAGCCTCTGTCATCCTCATAAACATATTCGTCCCCACTGCTAACAGAAATAATACGTCTGGTTTTCCTCTCTCTGACCCTTGCTTCAATGTATAAATCCAGCCCCACTTATAACCTCCATGCTGTAATGACCAGCCCCCTCAATGTCTCTATCCATGTAATCCTCCACATTATCTTAAAAGATCACATCCCCAATATATTGATTAACAATATCCACGCCAAACCATAATAAGTAACAACAGCAACAAGATCGTTAACGGTAGTGATTAACGGGCCAGAAGCAACCGCAGGGTCAACTTTTAATTTCTTAAAGAGAATTGGAACAACAGTTCCCACCATGCTGGACAACATTATGGACACAAGCAGTGCAATTCCCGTACAAAACGAAATGGAGAAAGCAAACATAACCGACTGTCTTTTTAACACACACAGATACAGACCAATAAAAACAAAGGACAAAATCCCCAAAACCAATCCGTTTGCCAGACCAACACGGGCTTCCTTTGCCACAAGATATAATTTTTGTCTTCCGTCAAGCTGCTCATCCATCAAAACACGTATTGTGATCGCAAGGGATTGGGTTCCTGCATTACCTGCCATATCCAGAATGAGGGACTGAAAACTGACAATCATCGTCAAATGCGCAACAACATATTCAAATGCACCTACAACACTTGATACCAGCAATCCAAGTCCCAGAAGTATGACAAGCCATGGCAGCCGCTTGCCGATACTCTTTCTTAATGGCTCCTGCAGATCTTCCTCCGCAGACAAGCCCGCCAGCTTTGCATAGTCATCTCCCAATTCATCATCTACAAGCTGTGTAATATCCTGAGAGGTCAACACACCTTTCAGCCTGTTATCTGAATCTAACACAGGGATGGAATCTTCGGAGTAATCCTTTATGCGTTCAATGCAATCCTCAATCTGCTCATTCACATAGACGTAAGGATAGGATGTCATCGTTATGCTGTTCAGTTCGGTGCCTTCCCTGGCAATGATCAGATCCTTCAGGTCGATTGCACCAATCAGGGATTCGTCTTCATCCACCACATACAGAGTTGTGATATTATCATTGTCAGCCGCCTGCTCAACCAATTCATGCATAGCCTGTTTTATCCCTATTCCTGCATGAACAGCAATATAATTCATCGTCATCCTGCTGCCGATCTCATCCTCATCAAAGGAATTGAGAAGCTGGATTTCAGATCTGATTTCATCGTCCATCAAATCGAGCAATGTCTGACGTTCCGCTTTTTCCAGCTGATCGAGATATTCTATTGCTGCCGAAGGTTCAAAATGGGATAGGACATCAATTTTTTTGCGAATACTAAGTTCACTGACATATTCATTTCGCTGTTCGGAATATTCAAGAACACCTGCCAGGGTTACTGTATCTAATATACTGTAAAATCTTTTCCGTTCATCCTTATTCATCAGTTCTATTGCTGCCGCAATATCATTTTCATGATAATCAAGGATGTGCTCCCGCATGAGTTTGGGTGTAAGATTACTTCGGAGAATTTGTACGATCTCCATCTTGTAATCAGGGTGTTGTCCGAGCATTCTGTTCTCGATTGAAATACTTTTCCTTGCACGCATTGTTCGTTACCTCCTTTAACACATCAAGCTTTTGCAGCTTATACAGCCACTGTGATAAAGGCGGGCATAGATTGTCGATCTGAATGGAAAAAAGGCATAAAAATACCACTGCCACATACAGACCAGCCTGCTCTACACACGCCTTACGCCGATGTAGTGCAGCTTTAGAAACGGACAATGGTGTTCATATATCACATATTATGCAAGCAACATAAACGGTCAGAATCGGATCACCGTGCAGCCACAGGAATTCTGACAATATATGAATACCTTGTCTGTACTTCGACTACCACTACTGCCGTCCATGTTCTCACCTCACTTTTTATAGAAGATTCATTACGATTTATCTGCTTTCCAGCTTATTCAGTTTACTATATTCTGCCTCAGAAGTCAAGATGCGGGTACACTCCCCTAAAAACCGGAGTAAGTACCAGATGTATCTTTTGAATCAACCAATATTCCTTCTTCAAACTTTAATTCAAATGTTTTTAAGTAGGAATGTGGTCCGGTAAATGCTCTATGATGAAACTCTTCCTTAAACGCCTGCCCTACTATTATTGTTCCAGAATATTTTAATTTCATATTTAATTTTTTATAGGCATGAAAACTCCTGCCGTCAGCTTTTGCTTTCACTCCGTTAATATCCGGATACACATCATCCTCAGTATGAACACGCAGGCTTTCCAGATACAACTCACCGGACTTTGTGGAAAACGTCACAACAAAACCTTTCCAGCATGCCGTATGCGGTGCTTTCGGCTTTAGTCCAAACGCCTCCGGATTAAACAAATCATAGACATCATCGGCACCGACAAATGTCCACTCTTCCCCTTCCCAAATAAAGGGATCTTTCATTTGTTCAGACATATGACACCTCCTATTCCTGATCGTCTTTTCTTGTTAAGCCATACTCACGTTTCATGTGAATATCTGCACATCTGACCAAATCATTATCATTCTCAAGAGAGCAATGCCCGTAATTGCAATGCTCCCCATCAGGTGTCCAGGAACACACAAAAGGATCATCGCCGCTTTCTGTGTTTCCTCTTTCAATGCAAAAATAGCTGACCTTCTCAAAACCCTCATCGAAAAACAGATACGCGCAATAGCATAATGGTTCCTCTTCCGGCTCTGGAAAGCCAATTCTAAGCATCATAACATCATCGGTAATCTTCGCCGCGGAAACATCAAAATCTTCTGACGAATACGGATTATCAACCTTTTCTTTTTCAAAAATATTGCTGATCACATGAAATAAAGTTTCCTTTTCGTGAAGCAGCAGTCCCACAAATTTCAACTGCTCCTCAAAGAACCACTTCGGTAATAATCTGTGTTCAAACATATATCGAATTCCATGTCTATCCATGCTCCCCCTCCTCTTTACATTCACCAAAAGTTTACAAGAATCTAAACTTTATTTTATCTCAATTTCGGAATTTCTTCAACAAAAAAATAAGGAACTATAATTTTATGAACTGTAATTTTAGAGACAAATTAGAGATTGGAAGCCTATAATAGAAAACTGTCCGGAACCAAATAATATTCACACAC
>JAIEEY010000294.1 GCA_029067205.1 Lachnospiraceae bacterium | reverse complement strand
GTACAAACCATTGAAGAACTCTATAACATACGATTGTTCTTTAAAAAGGGCATAATCCATTTCCTTGTTCTCACAAAAAATCAGGTAATCAACTATCTTTCCCCCACATTTCTGCGGCTCCAGTTCCAGCTCGTCTATTGACAAAATACCCAGTTGGTGCAGTCGTTCCTCACCGCCAATAACCTCGTACATGGCGATCAATTCTTCTGGAAGGAAATCGCAAGCACGCAGCCGATCGATCGCCTCCTGACCAGGGTTCCTGTCCGTCCAGTCCAAACCAAATACCGCGCGGCACATTGCCCGCAGGTCATTTTTGAACTGCTCCTCTGGATTGTCCACTTCGCTATAATTCTTTTGTTCCATCAAATGTCCTCCTTAAAATATACTCTCAAAATCTATCAGGTTACATTACCACATACACTCGACTTCCTCATGCAGCTCAGTGCTTCCTCTGCCATCCAGAATTTCCCTTCTCAATGCCTCAAATTCTTCCATTGTTATTTTTTCATCTCGATAAGTAAAATCACTGTTTTCATCATACTGACCATCAGGAGAATCCCAATATGCTGCCCCGAACTCAAATTCGTCCACAACATTTCCGCCACCATCGTACTTCGTCAGCCAGTACGTCTGCCGTCCCACATGCGTAGTATCGCTATGCACGATCCACACTGCATTATCATAATTCGTATAAAACAGAACTCCTGCCGTCCCTTCCCCTTCTGCCAGCACATATACCTTTCCATCTCTTACATCCAAATATATCCCTCCGTAAGGGCCATTTAAAATCTGTTCGTTTTCACCGTCATTATCCAGATCGATCCGCTCTCCGACAGAATAACTAAAATAATCCGTCTCATCCTCAGGCTGCTGTCCCAGCAGGATAACGGATTCTTCATGGTCATACTTTGTCTCAAAATAGATGGCCTCATAGGACTCACCCACAAACGGTTCAAACTGAATGATCCATTTCCCATCATCATAAAATGCCGGAATCTCACCTGCAAGAAATGCATCCAGCAATTCTTCCGATTTGGATTTTACTGTGAGATCTAATTCAGCACTTGCTGATGCGGCCCCCTCATTCTTTTTCCCACATCCCATCAATAAAAGCACCAAACCTAATAAGACTATTTTGACAGAACACGTGTTTTTCATTTTTCTATCTCACCATCCAAAAATTTCTTTTCCCAATGCCTCATATTCTTCCATTGATATTTTTTTATCGCGAAAAGTAAAATCACTGTTTTCATCATATTGGCTAATGGGGGAATCCCAATATTCCGCACTGAACTGAAATTCGTCTACAATATTCCCATCGCCATCGTACCTCGTTAACCAGTACATCTGCCTTCCCACATGTGTGATATCACAATGCACGATCCACACGGCATCATCATAATATGTAAAAAACAGCTCGCCGCTTGTCCCCTCCCCTTCTGCGAACACATATACTTTTCCGTTTCTTGCATCCAAATATTTCCCTCCGTAGGGACCATTTATAATCTGTTCATTCTCACCATCATTATCCAAATCAACCCGTTCCCCAACAGAATAGACACTATTATTCTTCTCATCAATCCACAGCAGGTCATACACCCAATAAGAACTTTCTTTATTTCCATCCTTATAAATTGCCGGAATCTCGCCGGCAAGAAATGCATCCAGCAACTCTTCTGATTCAAGTCCTGCCGCGAAATCCAGCCCCGTTCTTCCAAATATTGTTTCCCGATAAATGCTTTCATATCCTGTCAATAACTGCAGCCAGATGAATAACATTATTTTTATAAAATGCACATTCCCCATCTCCTCGTGCCTGACTCTTTCATTCCGTTCTTTTGGTAAATTGATTAACAGAGTTCACTACACTGCCTCTCCCACAATTCATATGCCTTTTCCCATGTAGAAACTGAAAAAGGCCGTTGATCATCTCCTATTTCTGCAGCATACTTTTCTACAAATCTCAGAAAGAAAAACAGATGCTCTCTTTTTGTTCTTAGCTCCTTAATGATCACTTTACTCCAGACATTTGCTTTTGCATATTGTTCGCTTTTCTGTATCGTTTCAATGCATTCGTCCATATTAAACGGAACACGTCTTTCTTCTACAATCAAATGATCGCTGTCTGAAATATCAAGAATCGTATAGGGTATCCCTGCATCAATACAATCCAAAGGCAATCCGCAAGAACCAGGATTGATTAATATTTTTTTACCATTATAGGATTGGTAGGTCCATTGAACATGTGAATGTCCAAAAATATAGATACCATTCTCTAATTCCTTAAAGATTTCATGAAATTGCTGATCTTCATCAAGATACTTATGTATATCACTCCGAAAAGCTGCCTGCGTTACCCCGCTGTCCCTATATCTCATAGCAACTTTTGCAGTTGACCATTCCCTGTGTTCACAATTGGAAATAAATACTTCCGACGAATGTGCTATATGCAATACAATGTCATTATACATCAGCCGCATCTGATTTGGCATTGACAATAAGTAATCCAGATTGTCAGAACTGATCTTATGATAACAGTAATAAGAAATCTGCATCTGCCCGTCGGTCCATTTACTTTGATCTTTACCAATCAGGTTTTCCAAATAGCTTTCTTCATTTCCGCGTATAATAAATTTTTTGTCCAATTCTCTGATTCTAGAGATACATTCGTTCGGATATGGATTACTAAGACAGTAATCACCAGCAAAAATAAAGTGGTCAATATTATTTTGATCAGCATCTTCTATTATGGCATTTAATGCTGGTAAATTTCCATGTATATCTGAAACGATTGCAAACCGCATGATCAAACCCCTTTCTATGCTTTACCTATTCCATGAATCAGCGATTTAAATACTTTAGTGATTCCTCTTTTGTTAGTAAAAACTTTTCCTGTAGTTTTTGCAGTATTGCATAATCTGGTATATCCAAATCCATTAGAGCTGATATCATACCCAAAATTCCCTGTTCTCTCCCTTTTTCCACATTCTCCTGGTCTCTCATTAGCAACGTCATATACTCATGCCTCCATTCTCTGTTTTGCTTTGCTTTCTTTACTGCTTCTTCCAACTTTTTCACATAGGAATCATTTGACTTTTTACCTGCCACATAGTTCTGGATTCTGCACCATTTATCATCTGCTTCCTTTCCTTTTATCTAATTATACACAGCCTTCCTGCAGATTACAATAGAACAGAAAACGGAATATTTTATATTACAAATTCCAGTTCCAATGATTTTATCCCCAATTCTTGAAATAGTATAAAGGGCATAACCCATTTCGATATAATGATGAGCTAATTGTTCGCATCTGAAACCAAATTACTAGTATATAAGGCAAAAGAATCATGTAAAGCGTCTAAAAATCTTTCACTTTCGAGCCCACCTTCCATCCGGTTCCCATTTCCAAATCCAAAAACATTTCCTTTTTCCATAAAAAACGGTGACACAATTCTTTCCAAATTATGGTCATACATTTTATGTTATACCCAAACCTGGTATTTTCTGTCGAGTCCTTTTCTTTCTGAACTTGACAAAACTAATGCATTTTTAGAAAAGAGTTGACAAATTGCGGGGGTATAATTATAACGATTTCTATAACAACCCCACCATCGAAAGGAGAACTAAACGATGAAAATGAAAAAAATATTTGCTGCAATCTTAGCAATGGCAATCACGACAGGCAGCAGCCTGACCGTATTTGCAGCACCTGAGACGATGCCGGATGGAACAATGTTTGATATGGAGTATTATGCACAGACATATCCAGATGTAACTGCGGTATTGGGAACAGACAGGGACGAATTGTATAACCATTATGTGACATATGGGAAAGCAGAGGGACGGAATGCCTATGCCCCTGGTACACAACAAGCGGCTGTAAATGATATGCGTTTACTGTTTCCAATGCCACCAGTACGCCTACCGTAATGATACATGCACTTAAAAGATTCCTGCGTGCATATATTATTCACCTCTTTTCCTATATGATTTCTAAACAATAATAATATATATTTATCATATGAGAATTTATTAAATTTTAAAAAGGTTCTGAAAGTATGTTTCTTCTACTCTCAGAACCTTCTTAATGCTACAAAAATACATAATCAAGAATTGTTTTTCCTACATCCTGTAATATCCTCTACTATAGCTTTCAGATATAATTGTAATTTTCAATTTATCCATTTTATTCAATGATTATAGGATTATCAGATATTACTCTTATCTTACTAATTCGCAAATCATTGCCGCCGTAAAAATCATTCCTTGTATTCCGCAAAACTAAACTATCCTCATTTAAAGGTCCCTTATTACTACGGGGTTTTCCTGAGTCATCTCTCTTTTTTCTCCATTCTCCATCTTGATTCCTACTCCTGTTCTGGTCTGCAGTTGGTCCGGTCTTAACAATTGGTTCTTTTGTATCCTTTGGGCTTGGCATATAAAGTTCCTCTTTATCAATTATCTAATCATCTAAATAAAACAATGTAAATACTGTTTCCAATGCCCCAATTAAAATCTTTTCTGGCAGTGATTCAGGCAAAAACTCCGAATCCGTTTTACATTTTGCTCCACAATTTGAGCAGAATTCAGCGGCTTTGTCTAATTGCGTTCCACATTTAGGGCATTCCATATAGAGCTTACTTCCACGCACTTACTTATGATATGGATGTCCATTGATAATCCGATAACACCGATAGATCTGTTCAATCAAAATAACCCGCATCAACTGGTGTGGAAATGTCATATCCGAAAAACTGAGCTGCTCGTCCGCCCGTTGTATAACACTGTCATGCAGTCCGAGTGAACCACCGATTACAAACACAAGATTGCTTTTCCCAAGAAGTCCAAGCTGCTCAATATGTTCCGCCAGATTGACGGAATCACGCTTTTTGCCGTCAATTGTAAGCGCAATGCAATATGCATTCTCTCTTATATTTTTTAGTATGCGTTCTGCCTCCTTCTGTTTAACCTGGTCCTCCAACATCTCAGATGCTTTGTCAGGCGTCTTTTCATCCGCCACTTCTATGATATCCAGCTTACAATATTTCGAGAGCCTTTTCTGATACCCTGCAATCGCATCGCGAAAATACTTTTCTTTAATCTTCCCTACTGTAACAAAAATTATATTCATCTGCCCTCACTCTTTCATAGTTATGTGCTCTTAAAACCTGCAAAATCACTTTCTGGCAGCTCTAAACTGTTTTTAATGCAGTTCCTGATAAAAACACTATTTCCCTTCAAATATATTAGTATAAAGCTCTTCACATAATGCTTCGAGATAGGAAGCGTTCAGCTGGCCAAACTCCTGTGTGACAGCTGCTTTGATTGCTTCAAAATACTGAAAATATTTCACTTCATCTGGTGTGCCATCCTCAAACCAGACACGTTCTTTGATCAAGTCTGCCGTGATCTGTTCCTTCGCCCACGCCTTAATCTTCTCTGTCAAGTCTGCTTCTTCTGTCGCCTTTTTTGCATATGTTCTTGAGGATTGAAAAGAAGAGATTCCCAATACAATAAATACGACAAACATAACTCCCATCACGCCATAGGTGATCATTCCAGTACCGTATAAACGAAAAGGCAGCACTCCTGTTATCATTAGTACAAGCCCTGTTAATCCAATGATTCCCACCAATAAAAGAGTATAGGCAGAGCTTTTGTAATCCTCTGCCTTTGCCTTTTTATCGTGATAAACTTTTACATTATCATTTCTGTCTGACATGTGCCAAACCTCCAATTATTATGATGGAAGCGTCAAAAGGTAAATACTTGTTTGTATTGTTGTAATATTGCACAAAAAATTATTAAATCTAGATATTTATCAGACTTAAAATGAGTTAAAATATTAGTAAAATTACACAACACAATTCTTCTAAATACCCTTTTGACGCCTCAATCATTATTATACAAATGCTCTCGAAAATTCTTCCGAGAGCACTCAAATTCTATTTGCCTGATAAATAATTATGGATTCCCTTAGCAGCCGCTTTTCCTGCGCCCATTGCAAGGATTACTGTTGCTGCACCTGTCACCGCATCACCGCCGGCAAACACGCCCTCCTTTGTGGTCTTTCCAAATTCCTCGTCGGCAACGATACACTTCCACTTATTCGTCTCTAATCCTTCCGTTGTAGAGGAAATCAGCGGATTGGGGGAAGTACCAAGAGACATGATCACCGTGTCAAGCTCCATCTCAAACTCGCTGCCTGGAACTTCAACAGGTCTGCGTCTCCCGGATGCATCAGGCTCGCCGAGCTCCATCTTAATGCATTTCATCCCTCTTACCCAGTTATTTTCATCTTCAAGAATCTCTGTCGGGTTTGTGAGCAAGTCAAAGATGATACCCTCTTCCTTTGCATGATGCACTTCCTCTACTCTTGCCGGGAGCTCCTCCTCACTTCTTCTGTACACAATATGCACCTCTGCGCCCAGACGAAGCGCCGTCCTTGCCGCATCCATAGCAACATTTCCGCCTCCTACAACTGCCACCTTTTTGCCGCGCATGATCGGGGTGTTGGAGTCCTCATTGAACGCTTTCATGAGGTTGCTTCTGGTCAGATACTCATTTGCGGAGAAAACGCCGTTTGCATTCTCACCCGGAATCCCCATAAACTTGGGAAGTCCTGCACCAGAACCGATAAATACTGCCTCAAATCCTTCTTCTTCAATCAGCTCATCGATTGTAATGGATTTACCGATAATTACATTTTTCTCTATCTTAACGCCTAATGATTCTACATTTGCAATTTCCTTTGCCACAACATCTTCCTTTGGAAGTCGGAACTCTGGAATACCATATACCAGTACGCCACCCGCCTCATGAAGCGCCTCAAATATTGTAACATCATATCCAAGCTTTGCCAGATCGCCTGCACAGGTAAGACCTGCCGGACCAGAACCGATCACTGCCACTTTCCTGCCGTTCTTTTCTTTTGCCGGCTCAGGCTTGATACCATTCTCCCGCGCCCAGTCTGCAACAAAGCGCTCCAGTTTACCGATTGAGATCGGATCGCCCTTGATACCCCTGATGCATTTACCCTCGCATTGGCTCTCCTGCGGACATACACGCCCACATACAGCCGGAAGTGCTGAGGAACGGCTGATAATCTGATATGCCTCCTCAATGTTTCCAAGCTTTACCTGCTCAATAAACGCCGGGATATCTATTGCTACAGGACATCCTTTGATGCACTGTGCATTTTTACAGTTAATGCAGCGTGTCGCCTCGTCCATCGCTTCTTCTTTATTGTATCCAAGGCAGACCTCATCAAAATTCTTTGCTCTGGCAGCTGCCTCCTGCTCACGTACAGGTACTTTTGTTAATACATCCATTATTTGTCACCTCCACAATGTCCACATCCGCCATGATGCGTATCGCCTTCCTGCAATTTCAGCATTGACCTTCCCTCTGCAGTTTTATATATCTGCTGACGCTTCATCGCCTCATCAAAATTCACAAGATGTCCGTCAAACTCCGGACCGTCAACACATGCAAATTTAACCTTGTCACCAACTGTAACACGGCATGCGCCACACATACCTGTACCATCTACCATAATCGGGTTTAGGCTGACAATCGTAGGAATCCCAAGCTCTTTCGTAAGCTTGCACACAAATTTCATCATGATCATTGGTCCAATTGCGATACACAAGTCGTACTTTTTGCCCTCATCCACAAGATCCTGTATCGTTTGTGTTACCATACCCTTGCGTCCATAGGAACCATCATCTGTTGTGACATACAGATTTCCAGCCACGGCTTCCATCTCTTTTTCAAGAATCAACAAATCCTGATTTTTTGCGCCAACGATCACATCTGCTGCAATACCGTTGTTATGTAACCATTTTACCTGCGGATAAACAGGCGCAGTACCCACTCCACCTGCCACAAAGAGAATTTTCTTCTTCGCAAGTTCCTCTTTGTCTTCACCGACCATCTCGGAAGCACATCCCAGAGGTCCCACAAAATCATGGAAAGAATCACCGGTCTTTAACGCCGCCATTCTGGTTGTCTCAGCACCTACTGTCTGAAATACAATTGTTATTGTTCCCTGTTCTCTATCATAATCGCAAATTGTGAGTGGTATCCGCTCTCCATCCTGATCCATTCTTACAATCACAAACTGCCCCGGCTGACAATTCTTTGCCACGCGCGGTGCTTCCACTACCATAGAATAAATGTTAGTAGTGAGCTCTTTAGCATCTAAAATTTTGTACATCTGCTCCTTCACCATACCTTTCTAAATTTGTAACTGCCACTGTCAAGCGGCGATTCTTTCACACACCCTTATTATTGTATATGAAATATTGCACAATTTCAACTTATTTTATAAAAACATAAACACTATTACTGCTCCACAAAGGGTTGAAGATTATACTTACCCTCATCGACTTTATACGCCTGATACAAATCCGCAGTATTTACTTCAACCGCATAGATATCGCCTGTCTCATATACTTCGCCCGTGATATCCACATATTCCTCATAGACAATGTAGTACACATTACCATCTGCCTTGAACAAAGTTCTCACCTTGTACTGATTGACTCCGGATTTATTGGGCACGCTCCCTTCTGTATCTAACAGCTCCCCACTGGCACACAAGTTATTTTTTAACACCTGCAGGGCAAGTTCTGTATCAAAATTACCCCGGGCTTCCAGTTGATATGTCCGCTTGACAACTTCACTGCTAAGCCCTGACTCGTCAATGGCAACAAATGAAAAATTACTGATGCCATATATCATTTCAATCGGATCGGTATACAGAATACTATTTTTGCCTGGGATAGAACCATCTGTCGAATAATAAACCTTTGTACCGTAGTCACGATAAACTTCTATTAAAACAGGCTCCTTGTAATTTCCGCTCTCTGGCTTAATTACAGGCGCTTCGGGTGCTGATAAATTTATATAATAATGCTGGGTTTCTATTTCACTTTTCATGCCATACATATTGACAAACATTGCCTTTATCGTATACTCTCCTGATTCCAGCAGAATCGGAGTCTCATACACAGATGCGTTTTCTGTCGGTGCTGTTCCATCCAGTGTATAATACACAATTCCCTGCGTATTTCCTTTGAGCGAGATGGATATCAATTCATCATACACTCCGCCCTGTTTGTTAAACTCTGGCTTTAACGCGACATATTTGTTATATTTTGTCATAATCCGCGGCACATCGCATTCGCCCAGCACATCCCCCATCTGATCATAATCTTTCTTAGCTTCATAGATCCCTAACAGCATATCATATACTTCATCTCTTTTCCCGTATCTCTTGTTGCGATCTAGGAGCTCTTTGAGCAGCGAAATCGTACTCTGCTGCTGTCCATTTTTTTCATAATATTTTGCAAGCAAAAACCTTGCATCTAAATCTTCCGAATTGATGGCAAGGGCTCTCTCCAGATAGCTCACCGCCTCGGAATAATTATTGTGTGCGGCACAGTCAACCGCCTTGTCATACTGGTAGTTAAAAGAATTGTACCTGTAATCCTCTACCATATGAACAGAAAATGCCGCTACACCTCCTACTACAATCAAAAAAACTGCTAATGCAATAATTGCTTTTTTTATTACAGACAGATGGATCGGTTTGTTTAGGAAATAATCACTAAACGACTCCTTGATCTCATCGTCGGATTCCCTTTCATCCATCTGGTCAGACGCGCTGGCAGCTATTCCTTCTCCAGCCATATCCTCCACCATAGTGCTTATGGACTCTTTCAATCTGTCTTCAAGCTCTATATCGAAATCAGGTACGATTTGCACCTCATAGCCGCAGTTCTCGCAAAGCAGTTTTCCCTCTTCCAACTCATTTCCACAATTTGGACACTTCATGCTTTACTAGCCCCAATCACACGTCTTAAAATAATCCCGTTATCACACCATCATCTGTTACATCAATCTTGTATGCTGCCGGATTTTTAGGAAGTCCCGGCATAGTCATAATCGCCCCTGTAAGTACCACCACAAATCCAGCACCTGCCGATACATATACCTCTCTGACATTCATGCTAAAATCCTCTGGTCTGCCAAGCAGTGTTGGATCATCCGAAAGTGAATATTGTGTTTTCGCCATACATACGGGCAATGAACCAAAGCCAATGTTTTCCAGTTTCTCAATCTGATTTAGGACAGCAGGTGCAAATACGACGTCTGCTGCTCCGTAAATCTCCTTTGCAACACATCTGACTTTTTCTATAATTGGACAATCATCCTCATAGATTGGTGTAAAATGACTCTTCTTTGTCTCTAATGTATTCAGAACCGCATTTGCAAGCTCTATACCGCCTTCTCCACCCTTTTCCCACACTTCGGAAAGCGCAAAGTCGCAATTCCTGTCCTCACAAAACTTTTTCACAAAGTCAATCTCCGCCTGCGTATCTGACACAAATGCATTCAAGGTGACAACCACAGGAACTTTATACTTATGTATGTTCTCTATATGTTTTTCCAGATTCACAATGCCCTTTTTGAGAGCTTCAAGATTTTCCACATTCAAATCACCCTTTGCCACACCACCATTGTACTTGAGCGCACGAATTGTTGCCACCAGTACTACTGCATCCGGTGCAAGTCCCGCCTGCCGGCACTTGATATCAAAAAATTTCTCCGCACCCAAGTCTGCGCCGAAACCAGCCTCCGTCACAACATAATCAGCCATCTTTAGAGCTGCCTTTGTCGCGCGCACACTGTTGCAGCCATGTGCAATGTTGGCAAACGGGCCACCGTGAATAATAGCAGGTGTATGTTCCAGCGTCTGAATCAAATTCGGCTTGATGGCATCCTTTAACAAAGCCGCCATAGCACCCGTCGCATGGATATCCCCCGCTCTCACAGGCTCACCTGCAAAATTGTACGCCACAACCATTCGATCCAGCCGTTTCTTCAAATCCTCCATGTCATTTGCAAGGCACAAGACCGCCATAATCTCCGATGCCACAGTGATGACAAAGTGGTCTTCCCTGACAAAACCGTCCGTTTTATTCCCAAGTCCGACAACCACATTCCTGAGAACCCTGTCATTCATGTCAAGACATCTTTTCCACACAATCTGCCTTGTGTCAATCCCCAGTTCATTTCCCTGCTGGATATGGTTATCCAGCAACGACGCACACAAATTGTTTGCCGCTGTTATTGCATGAAAATCTCCCGTAAAATGAAGATTCAATTCCTCCATGGGTACTACCTGAGCCATTCCACCGCCAGCAGCACCTCCCTTGATGCCAAAGCAAGGACCAAGCGAAGGCTCTCGAAGCGCAATGACAGCACGTTTTCCTAACCTGCCAAGCGCCTGACCAAGACCGACACTTGTGGTAGTTTTTCCCTCTCCTGCCGGAGTAGGGTTAATCGCAGTCACTAAAATCAGCTTGCCATCTTTATTGTTTTTTATTTTTTTCAAATATTCTTCAGAAATTTTTGCTTTATATTTTCCATATAGTTCAAGGTCATCTATCGTCATATCAAGCGTCTTTGCAACCTCAGTAATGGGATGTAATTCCGCTTCCTGTGCGATCTCAATGTCAGATTTCATAAATTAAAGTCCTCCTTTGCAGTATCCTAATCAGTACATCACACACAAATCATTACATGCAGATACTTAGGAACTATAAAGAAATAACTTTACAATCCTGCTCAATATTGCAATGTTATTTCCTTACAGTTCCTTATTTTAATAGAATACCATTTATCCAGTTCACTGTCTATTAAATTACATGTGTTCTTCCATATAATTTTGGAACTGTTCCATGCTCATCAGGATACGGCGGGGTTTTGTGCCCTCCTCTGCCCCCACCACACCAGCCTCTTCCAGCTGATCTACAATGCGCGCAGCACGGTTAAATCCGATCTTGAACACTCGCTGAAGCATGCCAATCGATGCCTTGTCCTTCTCAATCACAAACTTTGCCGCCTCTGCAAAATAAGCATCTGTATCGCTGCCACTTCCCGCACCTGAACTGCCTGATGCTCCAGAAGATGACTGCATGGTCTTGATTCTCTCCTCAATGTCACTGTTGTATGTAGTATTTCCAAGCATCTGGTTTTTCAGGAAATCAACCACATCAGACACCTCGGAATCAGACACAAATGCTCCCTGTACACGGGCAGGCTTTGTATATCCCTGTGGATAAAAGAGCATATCACCCTTTCCTAGAAGCTTCTCCGCACCATTCATATCAAGAATTGTGCGCGAATCAGTGCCGCTCGAAACACTAAATGCGATTCTGCTCGGCATATTTGCCTTGATCAAACCTGTGATAACATCAACAGATGGACGCTGTGTGGCAATTACCAGGTGAATTCCGCAGGCTCTTGCAAGCTGCGCCAGACGACAGATACTCTCCTCCACCTCTCCAGATGCCACCATCATCAAATCTGCAAGCTCGTCCACAATAATGACAATCTGAGGCAGCTTTTGCAAAGATTCTCCGTCTGGTGAAGTCTTTCCCATTTCCACTGCTTTATTATATCCCTTCAGATCACGGACATTTAAATCCGCAAACTTTTTATAACGGTCATTCATCTCCGTCACACCCCAGTTTAACGCAGCTGAGGCTTTCTTCGGATCTGTCACTACAGGTATCATCAAATGTGGAATACCATTGTATACACTAAGCTCAACAACCTTTGGATCGATCATGATAAGTTTTACGTCTGCTGGATTCGCCTTGTATAAAATACTCATAATGATCGTATTGATACATACTGACTTACCAGAACCTGTTGCACCAGCAATCAATACATGGGGCATTTTTGCAATGTCCGTGACCACTACCTGCCCTGCAATATCTTTTCCAACTGCAAAGGCAAGATTGGATGAAAATTTTTGAAATGTATCCGATTCCAATAAATCCCTGAGCGCAACAGCGCTTGTTTCCTTGTTTGGCACCTCAATACCTACTGCAGCTTTTCCTGGTATAGGCGCCTCGATTCGGATATCCGTTGCTGCCAGATTTAACTTGATATCATCTGTCAATCCTACAATCTTGCTGACCTTTACACCCTGTTCCGGCTGCATTTCATATCTTGTGACAGATGGACCCTGACTGATATCCGTTATTGTCACTCTGACACCAAATGTCTGCAGAGTCTGTTGCAAATGCAGTGCTGTCTCCTTTAGCTGATTAGCAGAATCACCCTTTCTGCCATCGCCCTTCTTTAACAGATTGAGTGATGGGAACATGTACGGTCTGGGCGCTTCCTCCTCAGCCTTTTCCACATGCTCCTGAATTTTTATTTCCTCCTGCCTGATCTCCGCTTTGTCGGCCTTTGTAATCTTTTCTTCAACAGACTGGGGAACCACAGTATCTTCAGTTATTGGCTCTGGCATGCTATCGAGTGCCTCAGCATCATGTTCCACAGCATCGAATTCATCCCAAAAGGAACGCTTCGCTGAGACACCTGGATTATCAATAAAATAATCTGTAGTCGCTAAATTTTCATCATCTTCTATATTACTGTCAATTGATTCAGTCTTAATCAATTCGTCGGCTGTCATTTCATGATTGGTTATCTCTTCAAAGGCTATATCATCAAAAATCAAATCGCCTTGGTCATTTCCTGATTCTTCGTCATAAACTGACTGAGAATATACTTCTTCGGAATATACCGCTTGATTATAAGATGTATCATCATATTGCCCATCACCATAACTCTCTTCTGGATACTGTTGACCTGCATCTTCTAGTTCCTGATACACTGCCTCGTTATATGGTCTTGCTTTGATCTCCTCAAATGTGTCTGCATCCGCCACACCTATTTCATCATCCAACAATACAATCTCATGAATGTCCTGCGACTTTTCCGGCTCGAACGTAATGGCTGAACTCGATACGACTCCCCTTGCCCTTTTATCCATCCTTCTGACATTTTCCTTAGGAGGCTGGACTCTTTCCTTCTCCACATTTTTTACACGCTTTGGACGCTTTGGATGCACTTCCTCCTCATATATGGTCTCCTCTTCCTCCTCATAATCTTCATAATCTTCGTACTCTTCATACTCCTCCCGCAGACTTTCTCTGTACTCTCTCATTCTGGCAGCATCTTCCTTTGCGGATTCATACAGATAGGTACTTCCCTTCTTGACGCCTGACAAAAAACTCTTTTCTGTAATAAATACAATACAGATAATTCCAAGCACAACTAAGACAAACAGCGTTCCGCCAAATCCTATAAGCGTGTATAATCCATGTGCTATACTGCCAAAGAGCACGCCTCCTCCAGCACGATGTTCGATTGATGTCTCATACAATTCCCTGACCAGAGAATCTCCAATGAGCATTGTCTCTTGTTTCAACAACATATATGCTAAAATGCCTAATAAAAATATCAAAATCACACCGCTAACCATCTTCACGATTGCAACTGTATTTCCCTTGTTAGAAATTCCAAACGCAAATCCAACAAAAATTATAATTGGAATCAAATAAGCCAATAAGCCAAACAAGCCAAACATAACATTACTGATTCCAATAGCTGCCGAACCATGAATCAATCCTATAATACACAAGAACATAAAAATCGCAGCAGCAAATATGATAATGAGCATTACCTCACTTTTTACCGCAATATCCACATTCTGTCTGGTAGACTTTGCTGATGTCTTTCGGCTCCTTGAGTTGGATGTTGTCTTTCTTGTTCCTTTCGATGTGCTTTTTGTATTTGTTCTGCTTCTTGATGCACTATTTCCCGATGCAGATGCCATAATACTCCTCCCCCTAAACAAGTTTTCATGATATTATAGCATTTTTTTCGGCACTTGTCATATTTTATTTCACATTTTCCGCAGTTCTAGTACATCTGTTCAGTCTTATCCATCTACAGGCAGCTAAAATCTACATTTTTACCAATTCATTTTCTGGCAGCAATCAACTCGTGCAGTTTTGCAACAGCCTGTGAGATACCTCCAATCTCACAAATGATTCCTTCTCGCACTGCCTCCTCGCCTTCCAGCACACTACCCACATCTTTGGTGAGTACTTCTGTCTCCATCAACAACTCCTCATATCGCGTTTTTGATATCTTGCAATGGGCAGACACAAAACCTGTGATCCGATTCTGCACTTCCCTAAAATAATTGAATGTCTGAGGCACACCAATCACTGTACCATTCATCCGCACTGGATGAATCACCATCGTACCTGTGGGAACAATAAAGGAATAGTCAGTACTCACGGCAATAGGAACCCCTATACTGTGACTGCCGCCCAAAACCAGAGAAACCGTAGGTTTACTGAGAGACGCTACCATCTCTGCAATCGCGAGTCCTGCCTCGACATCTCCTCCCATTGTATTTAATAATAATAGTACTCCATCAATTTCATCACTGTCCTCAATAGAAGCAAGCTGTGGCAAAAGCAGCTCATACTTTGTTACCTTGGACTGGTTTCCGGCATTTTCGTGTCCTTCTATCTCACCGATGATCGTAATCAGATGAATTCTATGATTACTATTATTTTCATCCAATGTCACCTGACTTTCCTTCTCTATCTTTTCATCCTTATATTTTTTGCTCTCAAGCTCATCATTTTTTTCATTATTATCTTCATTTCGAATATTCATCGCACACATCTCCTTGTTTTCTTAATCGAATAAGGTTATATCTTTCTTCACTACTATATCTACTATAATAGAAAAAAGAACCCTTTTCAGAGTCCTTTTTAGTATGTGCACCTATGTATTCCTTTTATTCAATATCATAGAAATCTTTGCCTGCCAAGTCATTCACATCATAGTCTTCATCACTGCCAGTTGGTTCAAACGCGTAATCCATCTCCTTATGTTCCCTTCGTTTGGGGACTGGAAGCGGATTTTCGATATACTGCACTTTATTATCTTCTAAATCATCATACCTGATTTCCTTCATAGAAGTATCTGGCAAAATATTCATATTCGCATCGAACGCATTATTTGAATCCAAATTACTTTTTTCAACCTTTTCTGAGTCTGCTTTATTTGCAATCATCTTATTGGAAACACTTTTTTTAGCAGTATGTCTATGATAAATCCATTGAATGATTGATATGACAATCGTACTACATAAAACAGCGATCAAAATTTCCATATTCTGTATTGTCACTTCTGACAACGTACTGATATATATTGGCAGGATTGCCAATATCAGGCTTCCTGCAAATCCTATATATCTGTTTGTCAAATTTTTGACCACAATATATACCAGCATAACTGTAAGCACCTGATACAAAATATTTAGATAAACTCCAGACACAGTAAAGTTTCCAAAAATCAGAAATGCAAGATATAAATTACATATATATAATGACCGTATCCGAAAACCACCCGTAAATGCAGATGTTAACCCATTTGTTCCTATGCTCACCTTTGCCGCATTATAAATATCTTCGCTGATATTTACCTCAGCCATCAGACGATTGACATAGTATATTCTTACAATAAGAGCGATACTTGACAGAATAAGCAAAAATAAAGCGGTTATCCAACTTCTTTTTTTCATAATCTTCTTTCATAATCAAATATGTGCAAGCGCTTGTTCAATGTCGGCAATAATGTCATCAGCATTCTCTATTCCCACTGAAAACCTTATTAAATCCGGCTGAACACCCGCCTCGATCAACTGTTCATCATTCATCTGCCTATGTGTATGACTTGCCGGATGAAGCACACAAGTCCTGGCATCTGCAACATGCGTCACGATAGCAGCAAGCTTCAAATGATCCATAAAAGCTACACTGACGTCCCTTCCGCCCTTCAAGCCAAAAGAGATTACTCCACAAGTGCCATTTGGCATATATTTCTGCGCAAGTTCATAGTACTTGTTACCCTTTAAACCTGGATAGTTTACCCATGCAACTTTATCATTTTGCTCAAGCCACGCAGCCACCTTCAATGCATTTTCACAATGTCTTGGAACCCTTAAATGCAGTGTTTCAAGACCTATATTGAGTAAAAAAGCATTCATCGGAGATTGAATCGATCCCAAATCCCTCATAAGCTGCACTGTTGCCTTTGTGATATAAGCTTTTTTACCAAACTTTTCTGTGTAGGTGACACCATGATAGGATTCATCGGGGATTGTCAAACCATGAAATTTATCGCCATATTTTGTCCAATCAAAATTGCCGGAATCTACAATCGCACCACCCACACACATAGCATGTCCATCCATATATTTTGTGGTAGAATGTGTGACAATATCAACACCATATTCAAATGGACGACAATTAATCGGTGTGGCAAATGTATTATCTACAATCAAAGGAACTTCATGTGCATGGGCAATCTTCACAAATTTCTCAAAATCAAGCACTACTAGTGCTGGATTGGCAATCGACTCTGCCAGCACACACTTTGTATTCTCTTGAAACGCCTTATTTAATGTCTCCTCATCAGAGTCAGGATCTACGATCGTACATTCAATTCCCATTTTTTTCATAGTGACAGTTAACAGATTAAATGTACCACCATACACAGTAGACGAAAGCACAACGTGATCCCCCGCCTCGCAAATATTAAACACCGCATAATAATTTGCTGCCTGACCAGATGATGTCAGCATCGCTGCCACTCCACCTTCCAATTCACAAATCTTTTCCGCAACCATATCATTTGTAGGATTCTGCAGTCTTGTATAAAAATATCCTTCCTCCTCCAGATCAAATAACTTCCCCATCTCATCTGAAGTCTCATATTTGTATGTTGTAGACTGATAGATGGGCAAAACGCGAGGCTCACCATTCTTTGGATGCCACCCCGATTGAATACATTTTGTTTCTATTGAATACTTATTTGTATACTCGTTGTTCATATTGCCAGCTCCTTTTTATTATATATTGCTTTCTCTTTTGTGATGTAGTATACCATAATATAACAATAAGAGCAATGACTTTTATATCATTGCCCTTACTAAATGGGACCTATAGGGCTCGAACCTATGACCCTCTGCTTGTAAGGCAGATGCTCTCCCAGCTGAGCTAAGATCCCTTATGACTCCAACGGGAATTGAACCCGTGTTACCGCCGTGAAAGGGCGATGTCTTAACCGCTTGACCATGGAGCCCAATATAAAAACAAAAATTGTTCCCTCAAAACCGAACACAAAAATTAATATTCCATCAGTTCACATTCTCCAACATTTCCATGCAACTCTTTCC
>JAIEEY010000293.1 GCA_029067205.1 Lachnospiraceae bacterium | reverse complement strand
TTCATATCTTATATTTCAGATAAATTTCGTCAGATACCTACAAAAAACCAACCGTCACTTTTTTATATTTTCTTGCATATTGTAGATATTTTACCGAATTTTTACAAATTTCTATGTTTTATCCTAAATATATGGTATGATACTAAAGAATTTAATAAATCACATCTGAAAGGAGTATTTTTCATGAATACTAACAAAAAATTCTATCAAAAAAACTGGTTCATCTATTTATGTATGCTTCTCTTTCCTCCTGCCGGAGTCATTCTTATGTGGGTTTTTAACAAAGAATCTTCTACTAAGTTTAAAGGAATTATTTCTGCCGTTGCTGCGATCTGGTTTATCTTTTTACTTTGTTCACCCTCATCAACTCCAACTGATACCGAAAAGACTGTTTCAAATGAAGACTCCCTTATAGCGGAAAGTACTGTTTCAAATGAAGACTCCCTTATAGCAGAAAGCACCTCAGTTGAATCAGAAACGTTTACCGAATTTACAAATGATTCCCAAATTGAACAGGAATCCATAACAACACTTGAATCCAATTCAGAAATCAGTATTGACAATAGTGCTGATAATACTTTACAATCCTCTGGTCAGGGTATTGAGAAATCAACAGAATTATTTGAACAAGTGTATGTTCCATACGCTAATCGGGAAAAAGCCTTTGCTTTTTACGCTGTAAAAACTTTTGTAAGTACTCTTGGATACGAAATAGAGATTACAGAACCAAGCGAGGACGTTTTGGGTGAAATTAAAATTATAGATACTAATGGAGATTATGTATACCTCACTTTTTATCCCGTCAATGATATTGAAACAATTACACTTGTAAACTATCACCGTGCTGAAACTAATTGTGAAGTTTCAATGGAAAATTATTCCGCTGATAGTTCGCCACAACTTGATTCATTTGCAACACATATCATTGGCGAAGCCCCTGTCGAAGTGACGGGCACAGATGAGCAACGCAATTTTCTATTCAATAGGAATGTTGAATCAGAATCTTCCTCAACACCAGAATCCGATTTAGAAATCTCAACAGACAATACTGTACAGTCTTCTGATCAGAGTGCCAACACATCAAATGATACGGAAGTTTCGACTACTGTCAGCAATAATTTTGATACATATAACAACACTGATCAGCAAAATGCAACTGCCCAATATGTGCTAAATACGAATACCAAAAAAATACACATTCCCTCCTGCAGCTCTGTGCCTACAATATCACCTAAAAACTATTCAACATCAAACTTGTCGATTTCAGAACTTGAAGCACAAGGATATCAACGATGCGGTAGGTGCTTAAAGTAATTAACTACTAACCTTATGGAATATGATTTTAAAGAAAAATCAGAACGTGTTAATTTAGGTGGGTGTCCGAACTATTACATCAATCGAACACAGAAATGACGAGAATGAAGAAATAATGCCTATTAGCCGGAAACTTTGCTAAAGTTTTCGGTTATTTTTCGCGCTTTTCTTTTATACGTATTGACGCGATACGTATTACATGTTATTATAATAATGCAAGGGAGGTAACACAAATGCCATTAAAACCAAGAGAAATGGAAAAATTAATCCTTGCAGACGGGTGGATTTTCAAGAATCAGGAAGGTTCCCACAGAAATTACATACATCCAACAAAACCTGGAAAAGTCACAATACCTTTTCATCAAGGCAAAGACTTAAACAAGAAAACTGAAAATTCCATCAGAAGGCAGGCAGGGCTTAAATAGCCCTCCCTGTCCTCCACATAAATCAGGAGGTGTAATAATATGTTATCAATGTATCCAGCTTGCTTTTTTTATGAAAATGATAGTTATTCTGTCGTATTCCCCGACCTAAACTATTTGGCAACTCAGGGCGACACTTTTGAGGAGGCTATGGAAATGGCTGTTGAATGTCTAGCAGGTTATCTTCACACCTGCAAAGTGGATGGTGATACTATTCCAAAACCATCTAAAATTTCAGATATTAACCCTGAATCCATAGCAAAGGAACTCGATCCCGATTCTCCCATATGTGAAACTTTTGTAAATATGGTAACCGTTGATGTGGATTCCTACGCTAAAGCTCATTTCGAAAAATCTGTCAAAAAGACTCTTACTATTCCGGCCTGGCTCAATACTGCTGCTTTGGAACAAAACATCAACTTTTCACAAGTACTTCAAGACGCATTAAAAACAAAGCTTCATCTAGGATAACAACTTGCTTCAACCAAATATTCAATTTTGGAGGTTTTATATGCAGAATGGCTGCTTATATATCCGCGTATCCACCGATGAACAATTGGAGCTGTCCCCTGATGCCCAGGAGCGGCTCCTTCTGGAATACGCACACAAAAACAATATCTTAATAAACAAAGAACATATCTTTTTTGAAAACGGTATTTCTGGAAGAAAAGCGGATAAACGACCAGAATTTCAGAAAATGATTGCGCTCGCAAAGAGCAAAGAACGCCCCTTTGATGTGATTCTTGTATGGAAATTTTCCCGCTTTGCGCGCAATCAGGAAGAATCGATCGTCTACAAATCCTTGTTAAAACGCAATAATGTTGATGTGGTAAGCATCTCTGAGCCCCTTCCAGATGGTATGATCGGCTCTCTTGTTGAGCGCATCTTTGAGTGGATGGACGAATACTACTCTATCAATCTAAGTGCCGAAGTAAAACGAGGCATGACAGAAAACGCCCTGCATGGGAATTATCAGGGTTCTATGCCGTTTGGATACAAACATGTAGGATACAAAGAAGCTCCGATTGTGGACGAAGAACAAAGCCTGATTGTAAAACGTGTCTTTGCAATGTTTCTGGAAGGCAGTACTTTTACACAAATTGCCAGATGGTTAAATGCAAATAACTGCCGCACAATCCGCGGTCATGCTTTTGAAAGCAGAACTGTACGTTATCTGCTGCAGAATCCTTTTTACATAGGAAAAGTGAGATGGAATTATTACGACCGCAGCAACAACTGCTTTCATGATGACAAAGATGTTATCATTGCTGATGGCAGACATGAACCTATTATAGACATGGACACATGGGAACGGACTCAGGAACGTCTCGCAATAAAAATCCGTGAGTGTAAACCTCGCGATGTATCAACCTGCAAACACTGGCTTTCTGGAATACTTAGATGCTCTTCCTGCGGCGCCTCCCTTGCACATTCAAACATTAAAGGCAAAATCAGTTATTTCCAGTGCTACAAGTATACAAAAGGCACCTGCAAAGATTCACACTATGTTAATACAAAAAACGCTGAACAAAGCGTCATAACCGGGCTTGAAACTGTTCTCGAAAGTGGGAATATCTACCACCTGAACATTATAAAAAGTTCTAAGTCCGATGATGAGATTGCCCTGTTAAACAAAGCGATCGGCAAACTGGATGCAAAATTGGCGAAAATAAAAGCCGCCTACATTGACGGCATTGACACATTGGACGAATACAAGGACAATAAACATAGAATACTGCAGGAACGCGATCAGCTTACAGAAAAGATTAAGAAATTGACAGAAACCTCTCCTGCTGCCATATCCAAAGAGGACAGCATAGAAAAGCTTCTTGACAATATCCGCATATCACTTGAAATATTAAAGAATGAGAATGCAACTCATATAGAAAAAGGAAATGCCATCAGGAATATTGTAGAAAAGATTGTATATGACAAGACCGATAATTCATACAGTTTTTACTATTATTCGCATGAATAAAATTATTATCTGTTAGTGCAATACAGACCTCCGTAAAGCGTGATAATTGTCTGTGCAATCTTTGGATTGGTCTGGGTAATTTTAACCGGATACTGTAATCTCTTTTCATAATTCCACATTAGTTATAGCCTCCTTCCCATGGCCAATCCTGTGTGGCCCATTTCCATTCCCTACTATCCATATCAACGATGCTAAGTACAATCGGACCGTACTTTTCTGTATATTCCTTTACAAGCTTGTTTTTCATTGTGTTATACTGTTTAAAGTTCTCCATTGCCTGCTGGTCATATGGATGCGTATCGAGATAAAGGTTCAGATCCTTCAACACGAAATCAATTTTGCTGATCTCCTGCAGCATCTTTTGCCGTTCTGAATCTATACATGGTTTACATCCTGCGTTCATCCCTTCACTCTCCTCCCTAAAAATGGTTTGTTGAGTTCGGGAAATATCGTACCTGTCTTGAATGCCTCATCAAGATTTTCGTACATGTTACAATTTCTCTGCCACGGTACATATGCCATCGCTACGGGAAACTGTTCCATATAGGACATCTGTGGTTTCCATTCCTGCATATCTATACTGCTCCTTGTTGTTTTTGAATAGTTACTATCATAATATGTCGGATTTTTGAAAATGCTACTGTTCTATCATCCTCCGAAAAGGCTTTGCATACAAAAAGCTGCCAAATATCACTCCATTCATCATCAGGGAGACCAGAAGTTCACCCCATGTCACTGTCTGGTTTTCAAGCACACTGAAAGTATAATTGTTCGAGATGATTGGAATCAGATTATTGTTTAAATAATGCAGCACTACTGGAATCCAGATATTGTTTGTCTTCATGTATGCATATGCGAAGAAAATGCCAAGCGTAATGCAAGTAATCTGCTGTGCCAGAACCATAGGAAGCTGGCTGTTTTGTGTATAGTAAAACAAGTCAACAGGAAGATGCCATATTCCCCACACAACGCCGAGCAGCAGCACGCCGCCGCGAACCCCGAATCGTTTCTGCATCAGAGGCTGCAGATAATACCGCCAGCCATACTCCTCACCGAAAAATGCAGTATACAACAAAAAGAAATTCACAGGAAGCACTGCCAGTTGAAGCCATGTGTATGGACTCTTTACCAGGCTTCCAAAAACTGCCCATTCGCCGCTGATTAATTCCGCAATTACCGTCCGAAATATATAAAGCGCCAAAAACAGGAAGATACAAAACCATGAGAACGTTCCGTTATTCCAGCATAAACCATATGCCCTGCGTTTTTCCTTCTTAGTTGCCAATAAAATAAGTCCCCCCACAATGCTGGCACCGACAATCAGCAGTTGTCCTACCCACGACCATAAAGGGAGAACAATCCCATTGCCAGCATCTATGATCGCATTGGAATTCAATATGGAAATGACTGCCAATGTGGCAAGCGCCACTGTCACACAAATAAAAAATACATAGAATACCTTGGGAATCATAGCATCATTTTTTCTTGTGCATAAGACAGCCATCATTACACCTGCCGCCGGATAAAACATCTGCGCATTAGGAAATATACCGAGATCAATATTCTTGTTATTCCCATACCACATCAATATTCCCATCAAAAAAGTGACACCATAAGCTACTGTAATATAGATGATCAGTTCCTTGTTTTTCTCCACACTCTTCATAAAATTCACCTTTCCTATCTGATGTTAAACTGAACCAGTTTCACTTCTTCATCAAAAGCAATTGTAAACTGAATCGTTCCCTCTTTATAACTTCCAACTATGACAGCACCACCAAATGTTTCCTCGTCAAATCCTTCTGGTAAGGGCTACGTGCCACATGCAGTGATCAATAATGTCAAAATACATAACACCACAATCCTGCCAAACAATCCTTTCATGAATGACACCTTTCCTTTTTCGTATTTTTTATATAAACTTTTTTAGTAAAACAAACTCAATTGTTATCAGAAAACAACAATATAACAGAGAATATCTCTCCCCTTTTGATCCGTCTGCGTCCCGTCATGATTAACAAGATATGCTGAAAAAACGTAAGGGAAACAGTTCTTTTTATCGTCGACTTCATAAATCCAGCTAACAATATACCTAAGGTATTGTCAAAAAATAATGGTGTTAGTTTGAAAATAGGTTGATAGCTATAACAAAACCTCATATTACCAACAGTCTTGATTCCCTAATATCGCGGATAGTATGATAGTAATCTTTCAGTCCCGGTTTGAGCAGCCTTGTACACAAGCTTGAAACTATGGCTTCACTCCTGCGCCATGCAATGGTAAACAATGCATTGTAGCGGTTCAGGTACTTCGCTGCAACCCCACGGTAATCATTATACTGTTTTTTGATGTAGCTGTGGAAATTGTTTACTGTGTTTAGGTTATAGAACCCATAGTCGGCTGCTCCTTCAGCATTGATGTCATGTACAGTGCAGTCCGCAGCCATACTGAGGACTGTATAACTGCCCAGCCCGTCACACAGGATCAGGCTCCCGCTTCCGATGTGCCCGCTATAAACCTGTTTCAGTTCCGCCTTGTCGGGTTTTGCGCGGTTCACAGTCTCTGCAACCGCACCTCCGCCACGCTGTACGCCTGTATTGATGCAGACATACTCATTTGAAATGCCCTTTTTTAGCCTTGGCACCATGTTTTCATGCAGGTCTGTCCAACTCTGGTGGGAGTTCCTTTCCTTTATAGCATTCCAGGACAAACGTTTCATCCAGATCGGCTGCCTGTTCCAAAACCACAGGGTCGGAATCGATCATGTCCTGCAGGGCAAGCAGTATCTTATGGCGCATGTCAAAGACACACTGGTGCCGGAGACACAGGCGTTTCGCGGTGTAGTCAATGGCATTTCCGTTTATAGTATCGGAAATGACCTCTTTCCATATAGAAACAGGCTGATGTGACATCGACATGAGAGTATGCGTCGTAGGAACAAAAGTTTTTTTGCAGTCCTTACAAAAAAAACGCTGCTTTCCCCGTTTTTTACCATAACGTACAAAATGGGTTCCGCCACAGTAGGGACAGGTTTCAAAAT
>JAIEEY010000292.1 GCA_029067205.1 Lachnospiraceae bacterium | reverse complement strand
GTGTGATACAATTGGCAATAGATAATTTCTTATTATCCTCGGAGGATTATATGAAAATACAAAATATTACAGATATGATTGGCAATACGCCGCTTTTAAGAGTAAATGATAAAATTGAATACTATGCAAAAATAGAAGGCAATAATTTATTCGGCAGTGTTAAGACAGGGCAGCAAGATATTTAATAGAAAGCATAGTGTAATAAGGCGGGTATAGATACTGAATTATTAAATAAATAATTGAGCCAATGAACAGTCTTGAAGTAGGTATTTTCAAGACTGCTCAGAGCTACTATAATTGGCTGGATACATTCATATTCTTACGGGGATGTTTGGATTCAAGAATATCCTTCTGCTTTGACATAGTAACATGTGTATATATTTCTGTTACGTTTATTGAACTGTGTCCTAACATGGTTTGAATATATCGGATGTCAACATCTTCTTCTAAAAGTAATGTAGCAAAAGAATGACGGAACATATGCGGAGTAATATGTTGTTGAATATCTGCAATCTGGCAGTATTTGTTAATCATTTCTCTCACAGACTGATCAGATAAGCGATTTCCGATACTGTTTACAAAGAAGTAGCCGCATGAGTGAATTTCACTATCATATTCGGAACGATACTTATCCAGTGCTGTGATAACATGGTCGTCACATATATGTATAAGACGCTCTTTGGCACCTTTACCTTTAATCATAATAACATTATTTTGTAAGTCTATATTTTGGGACTGTATTGTACAGAGTTCAGAGATTCTAATTCCTGTTGCAAAAAGTAACTCTATAACAGCTATATCTCGTAGGGAGTTCTTTTTTTTGTAGCTGCTAGGAGCATTGCAGTATTGTTCGTAAACAGTATTTAGCAATGTTTCGATTGTATGTAGTGGAATTGTTTTGGGTAGTACAATTGGTTCACGAAATTTCATCTGCAATTTGTTAAATGGATTCTGATTAACAATTTCCTTATATTCAAGATAGTGAAAGAGAGCTTTTAAAGATGCTATCTTTCGTTTTACGGTTTTCGGTTCATATTGTTGGTGTAGGTGTGCCACATATGTTTCAAGGATAACAGAAGTGACTTCTGCGGTTTCTGTTATGGAAATCTGTTCAGAGAATTGCCGTAGGTCAATACGGTATGCTTTTAACGTCTTTTCGTCTAAACGCTTTTGTGTGCTGCAATATTCTAAATAGTTCTCAATGTGGATCTGTAAATTGTTCATAGTGCAATCTCCTTTGCTATTATATATTTTCAAGAATATATCGTACATTGATTTTAGATTATCTGCTACAATATAATATTTGTTTTGTAAAGCATGGGAAATATTTATTTGTCTGTGCAACCATTAGTTATCTTTGGAAGAACAATATGATTTTGCAAACAATAATGTAGTATCTTGGTCGTTTTCTGCAATAAAGAGCCACATTCTGCAAAGCCAATTGTATGAAAAAAAATATTTGCTATACTTATCTATGAGAAGCATTTTATACTATTTTAAGTTTAAGAATGGAAGGAGGATTTTTATGTTAAAGTCAAGTTTTCATCCATAGTAATAAGTTGTTTGCAACAAGTGTAAATTATATTAGAATATATAGGAGGTTTTTATGAGTAAATTTATAAAGAGAATAATCACATTATCACTTGCAGCGTTGCTTGTAATGGGAATGGGTGTTACAGCATTTGCCGCTGAACCCACAAGTTCCAAACTTCCGGAGTGGTTGCCAGAAGATGCACCTGAACCTGATCCAAACAGCGAAGTGTCCATTGTTTATTTTTATATCAATGAAAATGGGGAAACTGTTGTTTATGATCCAGAAACAGATCCCATTCCGTATTCAACCGCATATGGGGACGCTGGTACTGCCGCTATTTACTGGGTTAATAAATCACAAATTTATTGGGGTGTAACATCATATACAGGTGGTATAATGGTTTTTTCAGGAGATGTTACTGTTAGCACTGGCGGTTATTATCCGATAGTTGATGTTGAATTTGATGGAAGTGCATCGGGAAATATTATGGATGTAACAACAAAAAAGGGAAGTAACAAAGCTACTTTGACAGGCGCTATGATTGATGCAAAAGGTGTGTCATTGACAGCTCCAGATGTTTCTTCTACATTATATGTTAATTAATTTGCCATGTATTACATTGTAGAAGAAAAACCGCCAATCTTTTATCCAATAGAGTTTGAGTATAAGCAACATATTTTTGAAGCACAAATTGGGTTATTGGATAATAATAAAATAATGATTTCATTTGCGGTGACACGCTCTGTAGAAGAGCAAGACTTTTGTAAAAAGCTACAAAAAAGTAGAGGAACAATTTTGATTTTTAAAATCAATCATATTCCTTTACAAGCAAAGGTTGATACTAGCTCTTTTACAATGAATCAAGAGCAAACTCAGTTCAGGGATTGTAATATCATATTTGAAAATTCTTTAATGCTTTGCAAAGAATAATAAAAGACTTCGAGTCAGTATGGCTCGAAGTTTTTATATTTCTTAGATAGTCAAGGTGGCATATATCCGCTAAAAATAGTGGGATAGGGGCACTCTAAAAATCATTCCTTTTCAGTTATGATAATTGCAGGCTTGAGAAAGCCAAAACAATTCAATAGGACACGCATACACCTGATTTTATTTTCGCCTTTTTATCCGTCTATGCTTGCGTAGTGATAAAGGGGTGGCAGAATCCCATTTCGTGCGAAGATGTACCTGCAATGGATAACATTGTTGCCTGTGAAGGTAAAAAACGCAAGTTTTTAAGAGCAGAGGATTGTGCCTACTGGCATGGCAGTCAGAGATAATGAGATAAAACAGCGCCGGAATTTCAGCGAAAAGCATTTTCCGGGAGTGGCTCCCTGTGGATTCCGTCTGGTTGGGCATGATGGAGGCGCAGTGTGGGATGAAGCCGTCCCAGTGTATGTTACCCGTTTCGGGGATCAGCGAGAGCATAATCTGATATTTTCAGATTGGACAGAGGGGTAATGTGGCGGAAACGCCACGTTATCCTCTGATACAGGCAAGCCTTGCAGTTATCAGATAACAGCAGACAAGGCTTTCCTGTATGAGAGGATAATGCCGGCAAAAACTTCTCTTTTGTTTCAGTCAACGAAAATAGAAGAAAGTATAGGTGATTATCATGTGCAGTAATGTGAAAAGTTTTGAGGTCGGCTTGCTTGTGCATCCGGCAGTCATGTTTATGAACTCCAACAAGTCAGAAAGCAATATCCGCCAGATCATTCAGGAGAACCGACAGAAGTGCAGCATGGCAGGAATAGCGTTAATGAATGAAACAATCGTCAACAAGGGACCGAACAGGGATATTGACCGTGATGCGGTAAATATGCTGATTACCCAGTTGATTACCGGGCAGTATGATACGGTTGTTGTGGAGAACATGGCTGACATAACAGCGGACGAGTCTGATCTGGAAGAATTTATGTATGATGCCGCCAACATCGGCGTCGGCTTCTTCGAGCTTTCCACCATGCAGTACCATATATACGATACAACAACGTGTCCTGCCGATAAGGAAAGACCGATATGGGGCGGAGGCAAGAGCTGCTGATGAAGATACAGAGAGGCGATATACTGTATGCGGACTTGGGCGTACAGTATCAGGGAAGTATGCAGGGCGGTATGCGCCCGGTGGTGGTAGTCAGTAACAACAGGGCAAACAAGCACAGCACAGTCATTACAGTAGTTCCGCTGTCAACTAAGATATACAAGAAACGAAGCCTGCCAACCCATGTATTCATATCGTCATATAAGACGGAAGGGCTGGACCAGCACAGTGTCGCATTATGCGAATAGGTAACAGCACTGAACTTTGACCGTATCATAGAACACATGGGAAAGGTTGATGAAGAAACGCTCGACAGGATTACAGAGGGCGTACAGGTGCAGGTCGGTGTGTTTGACAGATACAATTAAGGAAAGGACATAACATCATATCTTTTGGAGCCGGGCGGGTGTCCGGCTTTTTACATAGCTGCGTGTTTCATGCAGGCAGCATTTTTCATGTATATTAAGGATAAAGGAGTATGTAAAGATGGGCTTTACAAAATTGGAACTGATTCAGTTCTTTGACGGACTGACGGAATTGGTCAGTGAGGAAAACAAGGGAAAAGCCAGTGTTCAGATACGGAAATTTCTGCTCAACTTTGAAAAAAGCTATCAATATGAAGATGCGGTAATGCATAGTGGTGTGCCATATCAGCCGCCCTACTATATATCGGCAATGCCGCAAGCCATACAGGAGGAGATCAGGGAAAAACTGACTGCGAAGCTGACAGAACAGGGGGAGTACACTCCTGAAAAGGTGGAACACTTCATGCGTTCCAGAATCTATGACTTGGATGGACTGATTGACATCAAGGATTATGCAAAGTGGGTAGACAAAGAGATATACAGGAATTTTCAAAAGAGGCTTGAAGCAAGCAAATGGTAGGAGAGCAGGAAAACCTTTCTAAGCCGGATCTGCAATCCGGCATACATAGCTGCCCAAATATCCGGCAGCGTTTTTTATTGGGAGGTAACAGAATGACGGCAGAAGAATACAGAAAAATGCTTGATACCGATTTTGCGGATGTGAAGCTGGAAGAACTGACTGATATAAGCGGGATTCAGATTAACCGGGAGCTGCCGTTGGAGGAACGAAAGAAGCAGTACCTTAAAAAAGTCGGCAATCCCTATCTGGTGCGTGTAGGTGGCATGAAAGTCAAGGTACGGTTTACAGGTGGTATATCATTTAATGAAGCATTTGAAAATATGCTCTTATCCGTTTAAAAATTTTTCAGAATCTGGTGGAAATAATCCGCAGGGTGTGCTAGAATAGCGTTAGGACTAAATTTCATTATTTCTAACTTGGGACTAAACAGGCACTCCCTTTCGGGTTTTCTGACTTAGAAAATCAAAAGGAGTGGTAAACATGAGTAACAAGATTAAGAAAATCTACCATGCAGCCATCTACGTTAGATTATCTAAGGAAGATGGTGATGTTTCCAATGCTGCGAAAGCAGAGAGCAACAGCATTTCAAATCAGAAAAATCTTATCCATGATTTCCTGAAGGACAAAGAAGATATTGAGGTAGTGTCGGAACGGGTTGACGACGGTTATACAGGCTCTAATTTTGAGCGTCCTGCTTTTAAGCTGATGCTTGAGGACATTAAAAAGGGTATTGTGGATTGTGTCATCGTAAAAGACCTTTCACGTTTCGGGCGTGAGTACATTGATTCCGGCAGGTACATTGAGCGGCTGTTCCCCGCACTGGGGGTTCGCTTTATCGCTATCAATGACAACTATGACAGTCTGGACGGGAAAGATCAGGCGGATGAAATCATTATCCCTTTTAAAAACCTAATCAACGATGCGTACTGCCGGGATATTTCCGTGAAAATACGGAGCCATTTGGAGGTAAAAAGGAAAAACGGGGAATTTATCGGGTCCTTTGCCCCTTAAGGGTATCAGAAAGATGAAAATGACAGAAACAGCTTGGTGATTGATCCGATTGCGGCGGGGATTGTCAGGGACATTTTCAGAATGAAGCTGCACGGACTCAGTCAGGATGCCATTGCAAACAGGCTGAATGACATGGGTGTGCTTTCCCCTATGGAATATAAAAGCGCAATGGGCAGCAATTACCAGACCAGCTTTAAGACCAATGACAAGGCAGTATGGAGTTCTGTAACAGTCAGAAGAATTTTGGAAAATGAGCTTTATATCGGTACTCTGGTTCAGGGCAGGCAGACAACACCGAACCATAAGGTAAAAAAGACAGTGTTGAAGCCGGAGAAGGACTGGATAAGGATAGAAAAGAACCATGAAGCCATTATTTCAGACAGGGATTTTTCCATTGTGCAGCGGCTTCTTGGCATGGATACAAGGATTTCCCCGAAGCAGTCAGAAGTATATCCGCTGGCAGGGCTGATTGTCTGTGCCGACTGTGGTGCGGCTATGGTAAGGAAGAATGCCTATGCCGGAGGGAAGAAGTATCAGTATTATGTGTGTTCCCGCAACAAGGAGACTAAGGAGTGCAGCAACCACCGTATCCCGGTGGATAAACTGGAAGAAGCGGTTTTGCAGTTCTTACAGGTCCAGATCAGCAACATTCTTGACTTGAAACAGGTTATGGAAAAGGTTTCTACAATCCCTTTTCAGGAACTGGATATTAAGGAACTGGAAAAGCGTATCGGACAGAAAGAAACAGAGATTGAGCGCTGCAAGGAACTCCGCAATATGCTCTATGAGGATATGAAAGACGGTATCGTGTCCAAAGAGGATTACATGGAGCTGCATGAGGCATACACACAGAAACGTGACAGTGCGGAAGATGCGGTAAGGAAGATGAAGCAGGAAATCAAGGATATACTTGCTTCAAATACGGATAAATACATATGGCTTGATTATTTTGCAGAGCATCAGAACATCGACAGGCTGACAAGGAATGTGGCTGTGGAGCTGATTGACAGGGTACGGGTTATAGACAAGAACAGCATTGAAGTAGTTTTCAGTTTTGGCGACTGTTATAAGGAAATACTTGATAATCTGCAGCACGCAGGCTGTGAGGTTGTCTGTGATGAACATGGCAGGGTTCGGTTTGAGAGGAAGGAGGCGGTGTAGCATGGCTAGGAAGTCAAAGAAGATTGATTTTGTAAATGTCAATGATTTAGGACAGCAGACCATGACAGTTTCTGCCCCGGTAAAATCAGCCTGCTACAAAGTCGGCTTATATGCAAGGCT
>JAIEEY010000291.1 GCA_029067205.1 Lachnospiraceae bacterium | reverse complement strand
CACCATCGCCAAAAAAGAGTGACAGTCCCCAGCCGATCACGGTGATTGGGAAGATAACGCCCGTTGCTGCATTTCCCAGATACCCGATACCATTGCCGACAAAGATCTGATCGACAATATTATAAAGGCACGATATGATAAGACTTGCAATACAGGGGATACAAAACTTCATAAGAAGTTTCCCGATCCGTTCTGTTCCTAAATAGTTACTTGATTCCATAATTTCCTCCTTCTTGAAAACAAAAACGACACATGTAGTTCTATACATGTGTCAATAAAAAAACACATGTATTAGGAAGCGCAGGTTCCTATTGCTCTTTACTATGTTCCGTAATCAGATTTACGTGCAGAGCACTACATGTGTCGTTCAAGTATGTTAAATTTTGAAAGCTTGATTATTATAACAACGCATTTTCATAAAAGTCAAGAAAAATTTTTAAATATTATCATTGTGTACTGACTTCCATAATCCGAGCGTGCAGCTGCTGTATGGAAGAGATAAAAATGTTGGGATAGCAATATCACAACAGGTGTGGTATGATTTTAGAGAAATGGAATATTGTATTGAACAAAAATCTATGTTTGGAATGCGGGGGATATATGTATGGGTTTTTATCTGAATCCGGGGAATAAGGGTTTTTGGGAATCAATTCGCTCTAAAATTTATGTGGATAAAACGCAGCTGATCGCATGTACCAACGGGCTTATGAATACATGGGAAAAATTTATCTGTGTCAGTAGACCGAGGCGTTTTGGAAAAACAATGACACTTGAGATGCTTGCCGCCTATTATAGTTGTGGCTGTGATTCAGCTGATTTATTCAAGGGGCTTAAAATAGAGAGCTGTAAGACATTTCAGGAGCACTTAAATCGATATGATGTGATTTTCCTGAATATGCAGCAGTTTCTGATTGAGGCGTCCTCTGGTAAAGTAACAGAGTATCTGGAAAAGGAAGTGCTTGAAGAGCTAAACGAGAAGTATGGGGAAATTATAAAAGGGAGTGAAAAGGGGCTTGCAGCTGCGCTAAGAAAAATATATACAAGAACAAGCAGGCAGTTTATTTTCCTAGTCGATGAGTGGGACTGTGTGATGCGTGAAAGACAGGAATCCGAGGCATTGCAGAAGCAATATCTCGACTTCCTGCGAAATCTCTTAAAAGACCAGCCTTATGTGGCGCTTGCTTATATGACGGGCATTCTTCCGGTAAAGAAATACGGACAACATTCTGCATTAAATATGTTCTGGGAATATTCGATGACGGATCAGGAGATTTTTGAGGAATATACTGGTTTTACGGAGAGTGAGGTAAGAGCACTATGTGCACAGTATGATATGGATTATGACAAAACAAGCAATTGGTATGACGGTTACAGGTTTCGTCATTACCAACATGTCTATAATCCGAGGTCAGTCGTGGCGGCGATGAAAAGCCATCATTTTTCCAATTACTGGACTTCCACAGAGACCTATGAGGCTTTGAAAATATATATGGACATGGATTTTGACGGGCTTCGGTCGAATGTTGTACAGATGCTTGGCGGCGGACGTATCAAGGTCAATACGCGCAGTTTTCAGAATGATATGCGCAATTTCAAGACAAAGGATGATGTCCTTACACTGCTGATTCATCTGGGTTACCTTGGGTACGATTCCGAGACAGAAGAGGCGTTTATTCCCAATAAGGAAATCATTGGGGAGTTTGAGAATGCCATGAGTGTTGGTGGTTGGACAAATATTATGCGGGTTCTAAAAACTTCTGAAAGGCTTCTTGAAGATACTTTGAGGGGAGATGCCGAGAGTGTTGCCCAAGCGCTTGATCAGGCACATATGGAAGTAGCCTCTATACTGACATACAATGACGAGAATTCATTAAGCTGTGCGATTGGACTTGCATACTACAGTGCAAGAAAAGATTACAGACTCATCAGGGAACTTCCCACCGGGCGAGGGTTTGCGGACATCGTCTTTCTTCCATTGCCTTCTGTAGCAAAGCCAGCGCTTGTGGTCGAACTCAAATACGACAAATCTGCCAACACAGCAATACAGCAGATTAAAGACAGGTATTACACCAAGGCACTCGAGGGTTACGTTGGCGAAATCCTGCTTGTGGGTATCAGCTATGACAAGAATAAGAAAGACAAATCATACAGCTGTGTAATAGAAAGGTTGGAAAAAACGGAAAACTAGCAGGAAGAGGATTGGACAATACAATGAATAGAGAAATAGAACACTATTTGAAATAACCGACGAAACAGACCAGGGAATCCGATAAGGATTCCCCAGGCGTATGCAGGGAATCGACTCCCATTTGCTATACTGCATGGAAGACGAAAATCAGCGCAGGGCATGGGAATATCTGCATGGGTTAAGCCGTCGAGACGGTTCCCATGGGAAAGTGTTGGCAGATGCGCTTATTGCGGCTATAGATAGTCAAAATGATACTCAAAATACGGTGATTAAGCGATTTTCAGGTGAGCAGAATGGAGACTCAAACGATGAACTTAGGGCAATTTCAAATGAGATTGCTGGGCTTGTATTAGAAGGCATAACGGATTATTTTGCTGACAAGGCTGTTTTGCAAAGTACAGAACAGATGGTCTGTAAAGCGGAAATATCAAAGCAAGAGCAGAAAAGAGATATAGCGGAAGATATGCTGGATTTCGCTTTTGCAATGGGAGAGTAGATGACAGATGGTTCCGAGTTGGCACCCAATAAAGTGTGAGAAAACTACTTCGGGTGCCAATTTGGAACCGTATTGAGAGCAATTTGGAATATAAGTTGTCGTTTGCAGAAAATTTAACAGGAGCAGAAATGGGAAATATGCAGTAAAATTTCTTAGGAATTAAATAAAAGCTAGAATATCAAGCACTGGATTCGGATATCCAAAAAGGAAAACTGGATATCCAATCCGCTTGTAGGGGAAAATCCCCTAGCCCCTTATAAAGCTAATTCCTTTGTAATTGGTGGGAAAATATGGAGGTTGAGAATGGAAAAAAGGGAACATAACAATCAGCTTATTCTCCGTCTTAATGACGATGAAAAATATATTTTAGATGCGAAATGTAAAAATGCAGAGTACAAAAATAAAAATGATTATCTACGACATTTGTTTTTATATGGGTATACCTATTTCGTAGACTATTCGGAGCTGCATGACTACAATATTAATCTAAGCAGAATCAGTAAAAGCCTGAACCAGATAGCAGCAAGAGTAAATGCTACGGGTAATATCTATCAGGAAGATATGGAAGAGGTAAAGGAGCTGATGAAAGAGGTATGGCATACACACGAATCCATGCTATCAAAGCAACCGTACAGAAAGCATTAAAATATATCTGCAATTCAGAGAAAACGGATGGCAAACTTCTGATAGATTCTTTTGCCTGTGGAGTGGAAACAGCACATTATGATTTTATGGATGCATTATCAAAGTCTTCCGGCGTGGGTGATAAACAGGCATTCCACCTGATCCAGTCATTTGCGCCGGGAGAAGTGGATTTTGATACGGCGCATCAGGTAGGGATAGAGCTTGCGGATAAGCTGTTAGAGAATAAATACAGTTACGTCATTGCAACGCATATAGACAAGGGACATTGTCATAACCATATCATTTTCTGCGCCGTTGATAATGTAGAGCATAAAAAATATAATGACTGCAAGCGTACATACAGGCACATCAGGAATTTGTCGGATGAACTGTGCAGGGAGCATGGACTGTCCGTTATTGTTCCCTCAGGGCAGAAAGGTAAGACACATTATGAGTGGCAGGAGCAGAAAAATGGGCAGTCATGGAAAGCGCAGATGAAGTCAGATATGGACGATGCTATTCGTAAAGCATACAGCTTTGACGATTTTATCTGTCGGATGCAGTCAAAAGGATATGCGGTGAAAGGTGAAACTTTTGGAGACAATGCGCTGAAATATTTATCATTTTCTGCCTCAGGACAAAACCGTTTTTGGAGATGAGGCGATTTCGAAGGTGTATGAGAGATACTTTACAGCATACACGAGGGAAGAGTTTGATGAAGCTTTAAAACGTAGGATGGACAATATTAAAGAGTTTAAAGAAATCAAACAGATGGAGTATGAGGCTATCACTCACCATAATGATCCTGCCTATGCTTCTAATAAGAAGCACTTTAAGGCAGAAGAGGATGATTTACCTGATTATCTGAAACCGTACTTCAGTAGGGTAATCAGGATTACAAGATTACGTGAGGTCAGGGTGTTAATGGGTTTCACACGAGTAGAAGCGCCAGATCCGGACGCTGATACAGATGATCAGACGAATATTGTGCTTTTGAATAAGAACCGTGATGAGAGATGGCTTCCAGCAGCAGAAGTCCACGGAGAGGGAATCTTTATTGAATTTAACAAAGATACACTGGACAAGTGGGTAAACAGCTCGGTTAAGAAGTTATCGAAGAAATACGAAGAATGCTATAGGGAGTTTTGTGGGGCTAAGGGCTGGAAGATTACTTCGCTTCGGAATGCAATTTATGTTTTGATGCATACCTTTTCCCATTTTTTAATTAAACAGATGTCGATGTCTTCAGGCTATTCTTCTTCCGCTATCAGGGAGAGGATCTATTTCGGGGATAAAATGACAGGAATCCTTCTATACACAGGAAGTGCTGACAAGGAAGGCTCTCTTGGAGGATTGGTGGAATTGGGTTATATAAACAAGCTTGTTCCAATAATGGGAGATGCGTTCCAAGAGGCATTGCTTTGTACAAATGATCCGGAATGTATGAACAATATGCCTGCAGGCAATAATTCTAATGGCGCAGCGTGCCATTCGTGTAGCATGATTTCAGAAACTGCCTGTGAAAATGGAAATCGTATGCTTGACAGAGGCTTAGTTGTGCCTATTGGAGACCGAGAAAACGAAGCATATTTTAAGGAGCTGGTATCAGAGTTATGTCAACTGGAAATGTAAGCTTAGACATCTTGTTGGATGAACTGAAAAATTCTATAGATGAAGGAAATAACCCGGCTGATTCAGTCAGGGCAATAAAAAGGAGGTTTTCTTCTGTCAGCGATAAAGAAGCCAAGGATATTTATGCGCTTGTGTCGGGAGCCTTAAATACTTTGGGCAAGGAGAATGCCTCTATTGTTTTGACCGCACCGGCATCCTTTTCTTTCAAGGCAAAGACGACGAAAAACACAGTATCGGCAATGCTGGGAGGCGCGGAGAAAAGCATAATGATAACGGGATACTCGCTTACTGACTATTTCAGTGACCTAGTTGATCTTATCATTTGCAAGAGCCAAAAAGGTGTATTTGTAAAGTTCTACGTGAACAATATAGGCAGCCAAAACAATTTTGATAGGTTGTGCCGTTATAAGGGCAGATTCCTGAAAATCTATAACTATCCGAAATCTGAAGATAAAATGGCGGCACTTCATGCAAAGGTAATATCTGTGGATGGACAGAAGACTTTAATAACTTCTGCTAATCTTTCGTATCATGGGCAGCAGGGCAATATAGAACTTGGCACGTTGATTGAATCTAAAGTGATAGCCAAGCAGGTGGAGGATATTTTTACCCAGCTGATTTTTAAAAGAGTATTTGTTGAGGTATAAAGAATATGATGGCAAGGAGACGAAGTACATAGCAACTGAAAATTTACATAAATGTAATATTCAGCTAGTGTTATATTGGGATTAATCGAGTCAAGAAATTGTAATCTCAGAAATTCATATAGAAAGCGAGAGATCAATATAAAATATATTAGTAAAATAACTTTTTGGGGTAGTTTTGGGGTACTAATCGGGAAAACTTCCCCCAAAACTACCCAGAAGAATGACTATTACAATAAGGATTTATGCTATAGACTTAAAAATATGGGAAATGGAGATATATTTTGAACAAATATAAAATGTTGGATTTACTTCATGCATCGAATGAAGAAGCAGGAGATATAGTTTTAGGTGAAATTTTGCCAGCAGTAGTAAAAGAATATGGTGGGTGTATTGTGGGAGAAGGTATGGCAACATTAGCGGGAGAAATCGTAGGAGCAATATGCCCTAGAATTAATAGTATCCGCCTTGGATATAAACAAAATCGTTTAGAGCGAAATGTGAATAGGACATTTTTTCATCTTAGTGCGAGGCAAGAGGAATTAGAAACACGATTGTTGCAACTAGAAAGTAATGAAAAAACATATCAATACTTAATTAAAATATCAGAGATGTTGTTGGATCAGATTGTGGATGAAATTCAAGAGCAGAAGGTGGATTATAATGTAAATGGTTATATTAATTTGATTAAAGCAAATGCGAATGAAGACATGGCATTGATGTTTTTTAAAACTTTAGCACAGCTGAATGACTTAGATCTACGAGTGCTTGGATTATATTCACTTACTTCCGAGGAAACAGCTCATGATATTGTATCGGAATTGAAAATCAGTTATGAACAGTTAAAGCATATTAAAGAAAAGCTTGAGAGATTTGGCTTGTTGCAAAGTAAGAATGAGGAAATTAGTGATGACAATTTAGAGAAAATAGTGAAATACTTGCAAGATGTTGAAAAGGAGAGAAAAAAGAGCAGACCTAGAGATATAAAACTGCCAAGATTAAAGAAGATATCTTCCTCGGATACATATAGAATTACATCATTGGGGAGAGAATATCTTCAATTGGTAAAAGAATAATAGGTAAGTGAATGGAGATAATTATATGATCCCAATAAAAATAGAAACCCTGCTGGAAGGGCGCAAAGTAGAACAAAATCGGATAG
>JAIEEY010000290.1 GCA_029067205.1 Lachnospiraceae bacterium | reverse complement strand
ATATGTTGATTCTAATTCTGGCTTTTGTTCTATATTTGTAATAATTTCATCTATATAATCAAAGTAATTCTTTGTCCTATCATCCAATAATCTTATAAGTTCTGGATATATCCCATATATTTCTTTAAGATATTCATTATCCCTTAACAAAACATCACAATAATATTTTCCTCTCTCAACACTTGTATCGCCTTTAAGCCGTTCATCTTCTTTTGCTATACTTATTTCTAAAACAATTACTCTATAAGCCATGTTTACCAATTTCTTATATAAATTACTCAAAATACTTCTCACAAATAAATCTATATTTTCAATACTTTTACTATATGATATCTTTTCATACAAACTTGTGAAATAGGAATTAACAATCGGCTCAAAAAAATGAACCCATTGTATTTCCTTTTGAATCAGATTATTAATCTCTTTTAAATATATATTCACATCTCTTGGCGGGAAATATTTGCCGATTATTTTCTCACTTAATGCATCTTCTTCTCTTAACTTTGCAATTTCTTCAATACTTTCATCAAAAAAAATCGAAATAATTCTTTTAAACTCTTCAACAGAATTTATTTCCGGGAAAAATGATTTCCAAAATTCAATAATTTTATCATAGCTTTCTTTAGAATTAAATTGACTCATTTTACAATATCACCTCACATGAAAAACGCCACAAAGTAGCAGCCATATGAAAGCACTGCTAACTTTGTGGCATCATTTGACCTAACTCAACAACCTGCCCTTACTGCATTAGCCGCAAGAAACATTATTGCTGGTGCATTCATAAGAACCTGTGAAATGCTCGCCACATTTCCCAGCCAATGTCAACTGGATAGCCGTAAAGATACCAGCACCGGACTTGCCTGCCAGATCCTGCTCGCTGATCTCATAGCCCACTGCCATCTTGTCATTTGTCCTGTTCATGGGATTTCTCATTGCCTTGCTCATGTTTTTTTCTCCTTTCGTTTTTAGTGATTTCAAATTGCAATTTAATATGTGATTACTGTAACCGTTTTTATAATACCAAAAATCAATCCATTAAACTGTTGCATGTAATTTTTCCCATACTGCTCGTAATTTTTCCCCTATATTTTTTTATCTACAGCTTGTCCAATCTTTTCGCTATTTCTTTCAACATATGTAACAAATATTCCTTTTAGTTCTCGCCCCTTCCTCTTAAAATGCAATATATCCGTTCTACTTCTGGTATCTCATCCATTTGATCATATAGAAGAAAGATAACGGTATACGGAGAGCATCCGGCAGCCTTATAAAGTTCTCTAATAACGTTGTTCTTTTTCCACCCTCAATCCGTTTTATAGAGTCCAGTGACAGATCTGCCCATTCTTGAAGCTCTGCCTGTGTTAAATTTTCTTTTTTCCGGTATAATCTCACGTTATCCGCAATAATATATCTTATATCCTTCATTCATCTATTCTCCATTCTGATTTATTTTTAGAAATGAAGAACAAAGTGGAGGACTATGGATACAGACACAAACATAAAGCTGCATTTTTCGACATGCATAAAAAAATACATTATGTCAGGACGCATCCTTTCATATGTATTCTTCTTTTGTTATGATTTTTTATTAAATTGGGAAATCTTCTTACCCCATATGCCGCTAACATAAAAATATACAATATACTCCTGTCCTGAATTTGCGCATAAAAAAACACGCATGAATTTCAAATGTATATCATTCGTGTGTTTTCACATTCTACCGTGTAGATTGTCTACTGTATATTTTTAAGTTCATTACAATGGAAATAAATTGACCGAATTTCTTTTCCAAAAATACTGCCATATGTATAAGTTTCCTCACGCATATGGCAGTATTTTCTTCCGCATGTCAGCTTTCTTATCGAAAAAGCTTCTTCATTCCTGTCGGCTGCTTGGGCTGATGGAGGCAATACATACATCTGCTGTCCGCTGCTGCTTTAGCAGAATTGAGTGCCACTTTTCCCAAAATTGTTGCCGCGATATTTTTCTTTTTGTTGTCTGACATATAATACACCTCCAATTTCATTTTCATTGCCAGTATACCTTATTTTGCAGGCTTTTCCTTTTCAATGTTGAAATTCCGACACAGCATGTAATTTTTCCCCTGTAACTACGCCATACCGATATTAAACTTGCGTGTCCTCTATTTTACCGATATATGAGTATTTTACATACTCACTCATGTTGTTAGCATATTTTGTCTAATTATGTAAAAATATTATCAGAAAGGAAGTTATAAACATGGTAAAAATCGTATTCGTGAGCTACGAAAGAACATGAACATGTCGCAAGAGGCCCTTGCAGTAGTAATTCACACTACTCAACAAGCAGTAAGCAGAATGGAAAATCACGCTTATGATATTCCTTCTGAATCGCTCATAGAAATGGCAGACTACTTTAATGTTACTACTGACTACATACTTGGAATTTCTGATACAAAGCGTGATTATAACGGACAGTACCGCATGAATCAGGAAATGGATAAATGCTATGATATTGTCCTCCGCTATCAAAAGTTATCCGAAATCAACCAAAAGACACTCCGCTGCATACTTGAGCGCTTAGAGCAGGCGCAGAGAGAAAGCGAAGAAGCATCTGCAAAGGAAGTGGATAAAAATGCTGAGAATAGCAATATGTGATGATGATTCAAAATTTACCGGGGAAATCAAAACTTTGGTATTTGAAGAAAGCCGGAAGTTAGGCATCCGTGTGGAAACCGAAGTATTCTCTGACGGCAAAACCCTTCTGAAAAGCATTCAGAACGGCGAGCATTATCAACTTATATTTATTGACATTGAAATGGAGCAGGTAGACGGAATAACGGCTGCACGGCACATCCGTGAAATAGACCGGACTGTACTGCTGATTTATGTATCGGGCTATGACAAATATTTAAAGGAACTGTTTGAAGTGGAGCCATTCCGCTATCTCTCAAAACCTTTAAACCATGCCCAGTTTGCCCGTTATTTTGAGGAATCCTGTATACGCATCAATGAGGCAGAAGTATTCTATCAGTTTACATTCAACAAGGAAATTCAGAAAGTGCCCGTAAGAGACATCGTTTATTTTGAAAGCAATAACAGAATCGTTTATATCCACCTTAAAGACGGATCTGATGAACATTTTTATGGAAAGCTCAACAATGTCGAAAAGGAACTGGAAACAAGCAGGCAATATTTTCTGCGTATACACCAGTCCTTTTTAGTGAATTACGGCTATGTGAAGAAAATGAACTTTTTCAATATTACTATCAGTTTCATGGGAAAGGAAATGGAATTGAAAATCAGCGAGGATCGGCAGAAGGAAGTGCGCCAGCAGCTTTGTAAGATTGCAGGCGGAAAGGCGGTCATAGAAGAATGACTGAATATTTGACGATGATACCCGAACTGCTCCTGTCGCTGCTCCACCTTCTCATTATACGAAAATATATGAAGGTATTTTGGGGACCGGAGAACAGGAATTTAAAGGGTTACATAGAATGGGGCATATACTATGGCTTTCTGATCATAAACAATATCAGTTCCGTATTCCCGCCTCAACTGTTATTGTTTGGGAATGTCCTGCTGATTTTTATGATAAGTTCAGCTACCCGCAAAAGAAGTGTCAAGCAGCGCTGCATATTTTCTATATTGATATGCACGGTATGGATGTTAGTGGAAGTCATTGTCCTGATGATACTAATATCTGTCGGTTTTGATTCCAGAACGCTTCAGGATGCCGGGAGTTTCATATCTAAAATATGTATGCTGCTGTTATCAGTTATCATAAGCCACTGCATCAAGGATAACCACTATTCCGAAATTCCCCTGCTTTATTTTTTGAGCATTCTGCTGATACCAGTCAGCAGCATTTATGTGATGCACCATATATTTCTTATTGCGGCTGCTCATAGCGAGTATATGATATTCTCTGCCACAGCGAGTTTCCTGCTGCTGGTTATAAACTATGTTATCTTTGAGGTCTACGACTGGATCAGCCGGAACGCTGAACTGCGTGAGCAAAACCGTCTGTATGCGCAGCAACTGGAGCTTTGCAGCCAGCAGGCGGAAGAACGTGAGAGCCTCTATCTTGAAATCCGCAGAATCCAGCATGATTTAAAAAATCATCTTTCCGGACTTCTCGGAATGGTTTAGGCAGGGCAGACCAGCGAGGCAGAGGAATACATCATGCAAATGTTAGATGTCGGCGCCGGAGACCGTCCGGAGGAAGTTTCCCGCAGCGGTAATATAGTCGTTGATTCCTTAATCAATAACGCATATGCTGCAGCACAGAAAGATAATATACAATTTAATGTCAATGTTCTTGTACCCGCATCCCTTCCATTTCAAAGCGGGCATTTAGCCATAGTTCTAGGGAACTTGCTGGAAAATGCACTGGAAGCCTGCCGGGATATTCCGGACGGGAAAGGATTTATATGCCTTGATATTTCTTATGCCAAAGACATCTTTCAGCTATGCATAAAAAATAACTATCGAACAAAGCGGAAAAGAAATAATAGCGGACATTATCTAACTACAAAAGGCGATACCATATATCACGGTCTTGGGCTTTCATCCATAAACCATGCCGTCATAAATTATCATGGGCAAATGGATATAATAGACAACGACAATATATTTCAGGTCATTGTCGTCATGTATGGTTCATATGCAGAGAAAGCCGGATAACATATGGATTGGTTTTCAAATTATTAAAAGGAGCTGTCATGGAACATTTAGCAAAAAAATTAGCAGATTATATATATGAAAAAGAAATCATTACCGGAGAACTGGTTGAGATCTATCAGTACGGTTTTCAATGCTTTTTGGAGCTGTCTGCGAGTACCATATGCAGCATTATAATAGCCCTGTTTCTTGGTATGCTGCCTGAATGCCTTTTCTTTTTCCTGTTTTTTATCCCTATGCGCTCCTACGGCGGTGGATTGCATATGAAAACATATTTTGCCTGTTTTATAGGCTCCTGCTTCATACTTACATCTTCTCTGTTGGCAGTAAAATATTTAACGATACCCATTCCGATCTCTTTTGCACTGTATCTGTTTGCTGCCATACTGATTCTAGTCATCGGTCCGGTTGACCATCCAAATCGGGAAGTAGATGCACAAGAAAACCGCACATTCATTAAGAGAACTTATTTCACGATGCTTATCAGCTTTTTATTGGCTTTATTTTTCATCTTCACCCAAAACACAAGGTATATGCTTCTACAAGCAATCGTATTTGTTTTTATCTCTGCTACTTCCCTCATCGGACGTCTGATATACAAACAGACTTAACTTTCTTTTTGTAAGACAGCCTGTATTTTATCCTGCCACATTAAAATATCCTGCTTATATTGATCCCGCAGGCTGTCCGGCAGTTCATTATCGAGCTTGCATATATCATCATAATCTTTTCGTGGCAGCAATTCCCTATTTTCATAAAACCACTGCCAGCGCCAGTTACGCAGTAAACTTTCCGCCATGTCCTCCGGCGAGGAAAATATTTCATCAACTATCATTGACAGGTTCTGCCCTTCCTCTTTGCTTAATAAACCAACCAAAGACACATAGCCCACCTGATAGATATACGCAATATGGTAATCCTTCGATTTTTCGAGAACATCCGAAAAAAGACTTATCAGTTCTTTATATTTATCCATTTCTCACTCTCCTTGTTCTAATACAGAAATGTGTGTAAGCTACATTTCCTATAAATATGAGTTTTTAAACCTTACTGAATTTATATAAAAAGTTTAACCGTTGTGTATACCTATATGCATAAATTTTTGCCATACACTTTTTATCATAGCAGAAAAACATATCAATTACATTGACCTTGCAGAAAACGGCTTTCTGTTGCAGAAAAAGGAAATATCTAATAGCCTTCTTCCACGCTCCGCACCCATTCCCTTACTTTTTCAACAAGTTCCTGTTTTCTCTCAAAATGCAGGTAATGCCCGCCATCCAGCCGCAGCACTTCGCTCTTATCCGTTTCTGCAATTACTTCCCTGTGCAGCGTTTCCCATGTTTCCAGCAGCTCACAGTTATCCTCTGAAACGAATTGCAATACCGGGACTGTTTCAGGAAATTTCATATCCCTTACAGACTCCAGACTATCCTCCATATGTCCTAATTCATTCATAATATCTTTGCTGTATGCGTAATCCATAGACAAAATGCGGAATACTTCCAACTCCCTTTCTGAATATGGATAAGAAGTATCTGCATAGATTGCATTTTCCGGATGCCCTATGGATAATAAGCGGGTAATTCCCAACACATTTGTTGCCTTCTGGAAATACGCCGATAGCTTATTCAATGCTGCCATGCTGATCGGGAGTGGTTCTTCATCGGACTGCTTGGGTACAGACGGATCAATCCCTATAAAGCCCTTTACTTCCTGCGGATAAGTATTTGCCCAGTATAAGGAATACAACCCGGAAAGCGAATGTGGCATTAAATAATACTGATCACAGCCTAACTTTTGGGTACACTCATGCAGTTCTTCCACGACAACGCTGATTTCCCGTTCCGTTCCAATCCTGTCGGAAAGTCCATATCCAAACGGCTCTATGGTAATAACCCTGAAATCCTCTGACAGTTCTTCCGCCAGGGGAAGAAATTCCAGGATAGGCGAAGGCGATCCCCAGCCGGGCAGCAATATGATTGTTGTTTCGTTATCTTCTCCCTTTATATCCACCACCATATTATGCCCATTCACTTCAATAACCGTTCCATATGCAGCTTCAATTTTGGACTG
>JAIEEY010000029.1 GCA_029067205.1 Lachnospiraceae bacterium | reverse complement strand
GATCCTTTGGCATAATCACCCTTTTGATTCTTTATGGCGGCGCAAGGCGTATGCTAGAACAGGCGGGCATCAGCTTAAAAGGCTTGAACATTGACAAACTGAAAACGGAATACCAAGAGCTGACTGCACAGAAAAATGAGCTGACCGCCACTTATAAAAACTGTGAAAAAGAAGTTAAATCCCTGAACCGGAAATTAGAAAACCTGAACCAATACTTAGGACGGACAGAAGCACAGAAAGACACACAGGAACAGCCAGACAGGAACAACAACCCACGGTAAACGCAAGCTTTTATGTCTTCCAAATCAGCGGTTTTTCTGCTATATTAAATTTAGTTCATGACAATTTATGCACATTCGTGTACAATTATTTCCAAATTCTAGAAAGGAAATAATTATTTATGGAAATCAATGAAAAAAGCACTTCTTTAATCGAATGTATGCGGGATGTTCCGGATCCAAGAGCCCCTTACAACCAGAGACACAAATTTCTTGATATTGTTATCATCGTTATTACGGCAGTCCTTGCCGGGATGGATACCTGGAATGAGATTGCCGACTGGGCTGTTTCAAAAAAGGAATGGTTTGGCACTTTCCTTGAACTGCCTGGCGGTATCCCGTCGCATGACACACTCAACAGGGTATTCCAGATGATTGACCCCCATAAATTCCACGATGCCTTTTTACGTTGGACATGCGAGATAACAGGAAAAGTCAAAGGCGTTGTGGCCATTGATGGAAAAACAGTAAGAAGAAGCAGGGGACATACGGCCGATTCACGTAGTGAGTGTATGGGCTGTGGAGTCCTCCCTCGTACCTGGCCAGCTCCGTGTGGATGAAAAAACAAATGAAATAACAGCAATACCAGAGCTTCTTGAACTTCTCTGCCTGAAAGGGTGTATTGTTACAATCGATGCAATGGGGACGCAGAAAGCAATTGCGAAAAAGATCATTGAAAAAGAGGCAGACTATATCCTGCAGGTAAAAGCATACCAGCCTGCACTTATGGAAGATATTGCCCGGCACTTTGAAAAAAATGTATTTCTCATTGAAAAAGATAAACTTGAAAAGGATAAACGGTATCATATAGATATCTGTGGCGAGCACGGACGAATAGAAAAAAGAAGATATTATGTGGAAAACAATATCGGATGGCTGAAGGAAAGACATCCGGAGTGGGAGGGGCTTTCCGGGATTGGGGCATGTGTGGCTGCAGTAACAGAAAAGGGAAAGACAACAACATCAGTAAGTTATTCCATATACAGCAGGCAGGGGATGACAGCGGAAGAATATGGCGAAAAAGCAAGGGCACACTGGGGGATTGAAAACAGCCTGCACTGGGTGCTGGACATAGCCTTCCGTGAAGACGAAAGCCGGATAAGGGCTGGAAATGCAGCAGAGAACATGAATATAGCAAGACATATGGGAGTAAATCTGCTGAAACAGGAGAAAAGCTGTAAAATGGGCATTGCCAGCAAAAGAAAAAAATGTGGGTACGACATGGATTATCTTTATAAAGTGCTGGCCGGCTTAGATACAGGAGTAAAATAAGGCATAATGCTCTTTAATAATGATTTCGTGGCATAATACATACTATGTTTGTTTGTGATGCATTAAATAAGTTTACAATAATATCGTCATTTATAAACTCAACATTAACTAGAGAAATTGCCCACAGTCGAAATACCTATAATACATCCAATTACAAATTTACAAAAAGTTCATAAAGCTTGCGTTTACCGTGAATATGATGATTTATAAATATTGAAAGTCAGGTATAGGGAAGCCTGTTGTTACGATAAAAACTACTGATAGAACAGATAGTCAATTCGGAAAAATGCCTTGTGGTTCTATTTTGGTTCTAAAAAATTTAAAAACCTCGAGTAACATGGATAAAACAGGAGAATATGAATGCAAAATTTAATAAAATGTATGAGAAAACATTATAATTATGTTCCCTACGAAACGTCTGGGTGCACGATCCCTATTTTATCATTTTTGTTATTTGGTCGGCATTTTTTGCAAGTACGCTTACTGATTTTCACAGATTTACAACTGTGAGTTGCGTTTTCCCTTAAAAAACAACCTGTTATATATGTACATTATCAATACATAACTGCTATAATAAATTATAAAAGGAGATATTGATATGTTTGATTCAAAAAAAATGGGAGTGCAAATTGCACATCTGCGTATAGGAAACAACTACACTCAGGAACAACTCGCAGAAGAATTGAAAGTCTCACCTCAGGCGGTCAGTAAATGGGAGAACGGAAAATCAGTTCCCGAAGTACCAATGCTTTGTGAAATATCCAGACTTTTTAATTGTTCTGTAGACAGAATTCTTGATCCGTCATCATGTGTTTTACGTAATATGGATTTTGACTATGAATTTCTTGTTAAGCCGCGGATTCCCGCAGCTGATTATTCGGGTCCCGAATGGCCTAAAAGTATCTCGTTTGCTTCTCTTCTTACTGCGTTAAAATTGTTTTTTGGAATGGAACAGCGCAGGGATGGGAAAAACTGTCAAATAAACGATGATAAGGAATATATTTTGCAGTCCGCTATTACCAATATATGTTTTGGATATTCATATGCACCACATGAAAGTATTCATGACAGCTTTTTAATATATGGTTTGGATTATGAACTCCATTCACATGCAGATTATTCGCAAGATGAATTTATTTCCCTCGCATGCAGCCAGATTGAACACGGTTATCCTGTCATCATTATCCCTAAAGAGTATACGGATACTATTTTTGCTGTCGGCTTTTCTGACCATGGAAAGATTTTAAAAGGATTAGGGTTTTTGGATGGAGATGATCAAAAGAATGCAAGGATAAACTTTAACCAGCTTAATCAATATGCCGGTTGGTACAAAGCGGATTGCGATATGATGAGCATTAAGCCTTCAAATGAAATAATGCCGTTAACTAAGGCATGTGTTAATGCACTCCTCAGAGGAATAACACTGTTATTAAATAACAGTCACTGCGGAGAAGATAAAATGCATGGGCACGGTATGGTTATTTACCGAAACTGGTGCGACCTGTTAAGGGAAGAAAACCATAGAAATGCAGATCAAATTGAATGTGTTTTCCCAAATGCATTTATTCATTATGAAAATAAATTAAGAACCAAACAGTTTTTTGAATTATGCATAAATATAATTCCCGATATAGATAAAGAATTAATGGCTTTGGCAATAAACCAATATAATGATATAATATCCCTTGCAACAGAAATAGCAACTATTGCCCACCAGCGTAATTCTTTTCCCAAAGACTCTCTGAAGAAAAAGAGGAATCATATGATTGAAATACTGCGCAGAAGCGGTGAGCAGGAAGAACTTGCTTTATCTTATATACAAAAGGCAACAGCAAATATTCAGAAATGAATCTTAGAAAACATAAAGCAGACGGCAGAGTCCATACCACGGATTCTGCCGTTTTATAAAGTATTTAAAAAACATCATTTAGCTGTTAAATATATTTTGAATCTGAAAGAAATGCCATCTGCAAATCACCCACTTATTCAAAATATGATGAAATATATTTTGGGATTTTTTATACCTGAAATAGGGAACTGGGGGAGAAGTCATCGTACCCGAGGTCAACGACGGCGTTCATTGCAACTGGGTTCGTTACAAGGGAGAAGATATGAAACCGATAGACAATGAGGAGGAACAAATAAAAAATTGCAGCGCCAATGAAAAAGTATGATTTGCGGCATTTGTTTCGTATTATTCCGAACTTGTGCCAAAACAATTGTACAGCAATATCATAAAATATTCCGTGGAGCATATGCTGCGTTATTATAAAAATTCGTCCAATTATAATCAAGAAATTTTTGATCAAGACAAGCCATATGATATAGAATATTTTCAATGGCTTGTACCTACTTTGAAAGAAAAGGTAATGGAGGAAAAGCTGACCTCAATTTTATGTCAGAACCCTATAGCTTTTATAGGCTTGATTTTACAAAATCTGATAAAGAGTATGTCCATTGACCCTGCGATGTGATAAGTCACCCGAACAGTATATTGTACCCTGCCGTAAGAAACTTAGTTCTTGATTCATTGAAATACAAAATTGCTCAGTAAAACGACGACGGCCAGCATATTTGTATTTTCATAGCTTTCAGGTTTTATGGTTATTGTTTTGACACATTGTGCACTTTAGACAATAAATTTTTCTTTTTCATTGTTGTATCAATTTGATACAAATTCCCTAAACACTAGTATTTATAAGGGATTCAAGGTTTATCAAATATTTTTCTTATCTTAAAACTAAATAAATCAAAATCAATAAACAT
>JAIEEY010000289.1 GCA_029067205.1 Lachnospiraceae bacterium | reverse complement strand
TCTTGATATTTTCCTCAATATACTCATTTGCCTGAGCCAAATCCGTAATACTCTGCAGCAGATCCTTGGTGCGGTGTCTGAAATCCTCCGTTCCATCGGAGATTCCTGTAAAGGTGCTTTTTACCACACTGGTACTCTCGGCGTTTGCAGTATTACTCTTAGTGACCACATTTACCGCGTCAGTCACCTGCGTCAGTTCCCTGTTAATGTTTTCAATCAGGCTGGTAATATTGGATGTCGCGGTCTGTGTCTGGTTGGCAAGTTCGGAAATCTGGCTTGCCACCACGGCAAAGCCCTTGCCGGATTCTCCGGCGCGGGCGGCTTCAATAGAAGCGTTCAATGACAACATAACGGTACTATCTGTAATATTGCTGATGGTTTCAATAATCGTGTTCATTTGACTGGTGTATGTACTAAGCTCCTGCATTTTTGTCAGCACTTTCTCATTGGCAGCATTCGATTGCTCAACTTGGTTTTCCAAAGCGTCCATCTGCTCCCTGCCGGCTGCCACTTTGCGTACAGTGTCATGAATATTTTGCTCGATCTGGGCGGCAGTATTCTTCACATTGCTGATATGTACCTGTATTTGTTCCGTGCGTTGTATCTGTACCTGCACGGATTCCGCTGTTTCAGTACTGCCGGTGGAAACATCCTGCATGGCGTCATGCACTTTTGTCACGGAGACTCCCAAGTCGGTCATCTGACGGGTAACTTCCGTGATATCCGTGATCATATCCTGGGAAGTAGCCAAAATATTGTCCATCAGCCGATTAGTCTCATTTGTCTGCTCCTGAATTTGTTTTAGTTTCATATTATTTACTTTGGTCACTGCAACCGTAGTGAAAATCATGAATATTGACGTGAGAATCATTGCTGCAACCCGTATTTCTACATCGGGGATCTCAGCCGGCGTGTATCCGGTTGTCAGTGCATGGTAAACCACATACGCTACATTTCCACCCGAAGCAAATGCACCGATCAGTATATTAAATCGAGGGTCCATGTATAAGATAATGACAATGAACATGGGAAATGCATAAGTAAAAGGAAGCAGGCTGGTGGTTGTAAAAATGACAAATAAATATAGAATGCCATAAGATATGCCGATGAGATGCTTAATGGCACCGTTTTCCGGGTTCCTGCCATAAATCATCCATTCCGCCGCTACGGGGGCCGCTGTCAGCACCGCAAAAATTGCAAAATAACCGATCGTTCTGGAACCTTTGAACACTTCTAATAAATATGCAAGAAATAGTACAATATCAATGATCGTATGTCCAACAATTGCTGTCTTATTTACATACTTTCTCTCTGAGAAATTCATATGTGGCCTCCTTAAATAATTTGTAAAAAGCGAATATATTTTAACATAATTTTTGCCCTGTGGCAAGACAAGGAAAAGAATGGAGAGATAGTCAATTCGTTTGATCCAATTTTTGAAGAAAATTCCACAAATCCTATTGACACAGTAGGAATATAGGTGTATGATACATACATGTTCAAAACATACTAATCCAATAGGAATAGATAATAAAAGGTTGGAAACCTTAATAAGAAAAACGATTAACGGAGGAGAATATTGTGAGTAAGAAAAATTATGCAGACAGGAATTTAAAATTCGAGACATTACAGCTTCATGTGGGTCAGGAAGCACCCGATCCAGTGACGGATGCAAGGGCAGTGCCCATCTACCAGACATCATCTTTTGTCTTCAAGAACTCAGCACATGCGGCGGCAAGATTTGCATTACAGGATGCAGGAAATATCTATGGCAGACTGACCAATCCCACAGAAGATATCTTCGAGCAGCGCGTGGCAAAGCTGGAAGGGGGCATGGCAGCGCTTGCAGTGGCGTCAGGAGCAGCGGCAGTTACCTACACGATTCAAAACCTTGCACAAAACGGCGGACATATCGTTGCGGCAAAGAATATTTATGGAGGTACATACAATCTGCTCGCGCATACACTGGTTGATTACGGCGTGACAACAACTTTTGTGGATCCGCTCGATATCAGCAATTTTGAGAAGGCAATACAGGACAATACAAAAGCACTCTATATAGAAACACTTGGAAATCCCAACTCAGAGGTTTCGGATATTGAGGCAGTTGCTAAGGTTGCACATGCACATAATATACCATTAGTTGTTGACAGTACATTTGCGACACCGTATCTTGTGAGGCCGATTGAGTACGGTGCAGATATCGTAGTTCACTCCGCTACGAAATTTATCGGAGGTCATGGCACGACGATCGGCGGTGTGATCATCGATGCAGGAAAGTTTGACTGGAAGGCAAGCGGCAAGTTCCCACAGCTTACAGAGCCCAACCCAAGCTATCATGGCATCAGTTTTGTGGACGCGGCAGGTCCGGCAGCATTTATCACCAGAATACGCGCTATTTTGCTGAGGGATACTGGCGCAACCCTCTCACCGTTCCATGCATTTATCTTCCTGCAGGGATTGGAGACCCTTTCACTCCGCGTGGAGCGTCATGTGGAAAATGCATTGAAGGTAGTTGCGTATTTGTCAAAACATCCACTGGTAGAAAAGGTAAATCACCCGTCGGTGACAACAGACCCGGAGCAGCAGAGACTTTACAAGAAATACTTCCCGAACGGAGGCGGTTCGATCTTTACATTTGAAATCAAGGGCGGCGAGCAGATGGCGAAGGACTTTATTGATAATCTTGAATTGTTCTCGTTACTTGCGAATGTGGCGGATGTAAAGTCACTTGTCATTCACCCGTACTCAACGACCCATGCCGAGCTCAACGATGAAGAGAAGGCAGACCAGGGCATCAAGCCAAACACAATCCGTCTGTCGATCGGCACAGAGCACATTGATGATATTATCGAAGATCTGGAAGAGGCATTTAAGGCGATTTCGTAGTGATGTGGAATATGAAATAGGGAAAGGAATAATAACAATGGCAGTATATAAAGGATTTACAGAGATTATCGGCAAAACTCCTCTTGTGGAGGTTGTCAATGTGGAGCGTGCCCATGGCCTGAAGGCAAAGCTGCTCGTAAAACTCGAGTACAGAAATCCCGCAGGAAGTGTAAAGGACAGGGCAGCTTTCTATATGATTAAGGCAGCGGAGGAAAAGGGCTTATTAAAAGAAGGTTCTGTGATCATAGAACCCACCAGTGGAAATACAGGCATTGGACTTGCGGCGATCGCGGCGGCAAAAGGATACCGTGCGATCCTCACAATGCCAGAGACCATGAGCGTGGAGCGCAGAAATATTTTAAAGGCTTATGGAGCAGAAATCGTTCTGACAGAGGGCGCAAAGGGCATGAAGGGGGCAATTGCCAAGGCGGAGGAGCTCGCAAAGGAAATCGAGGGTGCATATATCCCGGGACAGTTTGATAATCCGGCAAACGCACAGGCACATTACGAGACGACAGGACCGGAAATATGGGAGGATACAGAGGGTAAAGTTGACATCTTTGTCGCAGGCGTCGGCACAGGCGGCACAGTTACAGGTGTTGGAAAATATTTGAAGGAAAAAAATGCAGGTGTGAAAGTGGTGGCTGTAGAGCCAGCAAGCTCGCCAGTGTTGTCTGGCGGACAGTCGGGAGCGCACAAGATACAGGGCATTGGAGCCGGATTTGTCCCAGGTGTGCTTGATACAAGTGTTTATGACGAGATTGTCAAGATTGAAAATGACCAAGCATTTGAAGCGTCGAAGGAACTCACAAAAAAGGAGGGAATCCTTACAGGTATTTCTTCTGGTGCGGCGCTTTATGCGGCAATCCAACTGGCAAAGAGACCGGAAAATGAGGGAAAGACCATTGTAGCGCTTCTTCCGGACAGCGGTGACAGATACTATTCAACACCGCTCTTTACAGAATAGATTTCTATAACAGAGAGATGGCAGATCAGTGAAGAACTTGATCTGCCATCTTTTATGCACACGGGCATTCCCCTACTCGATTCAATAAATTGACCGAACTGTAAATTCACTTTTTTACTGAAAATTACAAACTTACACAAAAATATCATATGGACGATATAAAAACTTGTCAAAAACCACGAAATGTGATAACATTAAAACAATACTTGATGAATACATTTAACAAAAGCATTAGGGAAAACGGAAAGGTAGGGTACTTATGAAGAGAAAAGGATTAAAGCTTACACCGCGTCTTGTACTTGTGGCGGCGCTTCCCTTAATATTGATGTTTGCATTTGCAGTAGCAGGCATCAGTTCATCCTGTGCATCCATTATTGATTCGATGGTTCAGCATGAATTAACAACTGCGCAGTATGCTTTTGAGACATCTGTCTCAAATATTGCACAGGGTACATATATGTTTACAAATGGTAAATTTTACAAGGGTAAGCGGAATATCGGTGACAATACACAATTTTTTGATAATTTCAGTCGTGAAGTCGATCTGCATGTTACGGTTTTTTATGACAATATAAGGGTTGCCACCAGCCTTGTAGATGAAGATGGGAATCACATGGTTGGAACGGAGGCAGATCCAGCAATTTACGACTTAGTGGTTAACCAGGGACAAGATTATTACTCTGATAATATAGAGATCAGCGGTAAGACTTATTATGCCATGTACTGTCCGTTGAAGCAGTATAATTCAGATGAAATCATAGGTATGACTTTCGTGGGTTTGGAAAAGAGTGGCATCTCTGCAATTTTTAATGCTAATTTTATGAAGAATGCAGGTATCCTCATAGCAATCTTTGTTTTTGGTATTGGTGCCACGATGATAGCTGTTGGTATTGTTATTAAGGCGATTAAGGGTGTCATTGTCCCGCTGAACAAGGTCGCAGACGGTGAGTTGAATGCGAAAGTGGAGAGCAGGCTGTTAGGCAGGGCAGATGAGATTGGTGATATTGCTCACAGTGTTGAAAAGCTTGTTCACAGTCTGTCTGCTATTGTGGTGGATATCAAGGGCGCAGCGTCAGATCTTGATGGGATTTCAGAAGGTTTTTCTAATTCTTTTGTAAAGATGGCAGACAATATCGGCAGTGTGGACACTGCTGTGGAGGAGATGGCAACAGGCTCCACGCAACAGGCGCAGGATACCGCAGATGTGGGCAATAAGATACAGTACATGGGGGATGCTGTGGAGATCACGGCGCAGAATGTGGAGATGCTTGTGGGGAACACAGATAAAATGCGCGATTACAATAGGAATGTCGAGAATACGCTTGAAGAACTGATCAGAACCAGTAACGAGACAAAAGATGCATTTGATGTGGTATTTGAGCAGACCAATATGACAAATCAGTCGGCACAGGATATTCAGACAGCGGCCGATGTAATCACGGATATTGCGGACCAGACGAGCCTGCTGTCGCTAAACGCAAGCATCGAGGCGGCGCGCGCAGGGGAGCATGGTAAGGGATTTGCTGTTGTAGCAGATGAGATCAGAAAGCTTGCAGACCAGTCTGCGGAATCCGCAAGTCGTATCACAGGGATTATTGAATTGCTGATCACCAATTCCAACACGACAGTTGATACGATGAAAAATGTCACAGCGGTGATGGATAAACAGGGCGAAGAGCTCGGAAAGACCAAGACAGTATTTAACAGTCTGAATCATGAGATTGGGGAGGTAAGTGGCGCTGTGGACAATATCCGGGGCGAGATCGATAAGCTCAATGATCTCAAAGCTGATGTCCTCAATGCAGTTCAGGGTCTTGCAGCCATTGCGGAGGAGAACGCAGCAAATACACAGGAGACGTCCGCTTCCATGCAGGTGATCAGACACATTGTTTCTGAGTGTAGTGGACAGGTTGACAAAGTCATCAATACTTCAAAGGGTCTTTCGAAAAATATCGAAGTATTTACATTGCAATAAGAAGCTGTAGAAATATAACTGATGCAGATTGCGCAGGATACTTCTTCGAGGGTGTATGTCAAAAAACGTAGGCGTAGCGGGCTGCGACGAGTCTTTTTGCCAATTGCATATGCCCTTGCATATGCAATTGGCAATCGGAGAAATGGACAAGTCAAGATGTGTTAGTTATTTTCTACAGATGCTAATATTGGTAAATAAAAGGCGTTGTATTATGCAGCGCTTTTTGTGTGGTCATATGTCTGACGTTCGGCGGATTTGCCGATGACAGGAAGTAGTCCGGCCTTTCTCAGTGCCGGACGGACTGCATTGTATACAGCGACAGACACAATTGTGGAAGTGACAGCATTAATGGTGGTTGTAGCGATGTTTGGCAGCAGTGTCAGTTCTGCCATGGGTTTTCCAAGAATGATAAGTTTATAGCAGTAGCTAAAAAGCGGATCAAAGACCATGTTAACCCCAAGGCCGCAGATCGCAGCGGTCAGAGACCATTTAAAAGCTGTTTTGCCATCTTTGCATGTGGACAGTTTTCCGAGTCTGTGCGCGACAAATCCGGTGACAAGGCCGATGCATAATTTTAATATGAGAGTTTTGGGTGCAGACGTAATGTATACAGGATCGAGCAGATCACCGATCGTCATACCGATTGCGCCTCCGATGCCGCCCAGAGGACCGCCGAGAAGCAGGGCACCAAGCACGCACACAGCATTTCCAAGATGGATGCTTGTGGCGCTTTCCGTACCGGGAATCATAATCTTGATCTGCAGGAAAGTAAAAACCACATAGGACAGAGCAGCGATCAGACCTGTCAGGGCAATCTTGTAGGTTGTTGCATTTTTCTGGTTCATAATAGTTCCTCCTCATGATATCAGATTGTCTTGCATTGTTTTTGCATGACTAAGATAAAGTATAGCGCAAAGTGACATTTTAGAAATAGACAAATTTAAATATTTTTATGTGTACAGTCAGGAAAGTTTGAAATGCTATTGATTTTTGGAGCCAAATAGGCTTTAATATAATATAGATGAAGTGAAATGAATTTCAGGAGGTTTAATATAATGGATAATTTCGGAGCAACAAGGAACACGGAAACAGCGATCATTCCAAAGGGAACTGTCATAAACGGCAATATCGCAATCGAGGGTAAGCTGGAGATGTATGGTGTGGTGAACGGTGATATCAACTCTGACAGCCGGGTGAATATATCTGGCGATGTTACAGGAAATATCAAGGCGAAGGACCTGTTTGCGAATGATTCCTTTATCGTGGGACAGATTGAGTGTGTACAGGATGCAACAATCCGGGAAAACACAGTGATTCTTGGAAACATTATGGCGGAGAACCTTGTGGTAGATGGTGCGATACAAGGCAAGATTGACATCAGGGAAGGTATCACAGTGGGCGACACAGCAATTTTGGACAGTGATATCAAGGCAAAGACAATTCAGGTCAACAATGGCGCAGCGATCAACGGTCATTGCTCACTCTGCTATGCAGATATCAAGCTGGAAGACATTTTCCCAGTGACAGAGGAAGAAGTACAGGAGCCGGCAAAAGAGGAAGTACAGGAGCCGGCAAAAGAGGAAGTGAAGGAACCAGTAAAAGAGGAAGTGAAGGAGCCGGTAAAAGAAGAAGTGAAGGAGCCAGTAAAAGAGGAAGTAAAGGAGCCGGAGACAGCTGAAGAGGACAAGCCCAAGGCAGTGGCAAAGCCCAAGGCGATAGCAAAACCTAAGGCAGTGAAGAAGGCTGACACAGAGTCATAATTGGAAATCTGAATTTATAAAATGAAAGTGATGAAAAATATGGAGTGGGAATACTGTCGGGAATCTTTTGGCAGGGATTGCACAGAGGAGGACCGTATCAAAAAAACAGAGGAAATACTGGACTTTGCGAATATGGTGTTCAGCATGGAATATAGCGGCACTGATTTTGCTTCTCTCCTGCCCAAGGCGTATTCCCCAGGGCGCAGCGGTATTCTGATTCACCATATGATTAAGGAAGAAGACAAGATTAAGGCATTGATTGACGTTTATCCGATGACATTGCAGTTACAGGGAGAGAATAGCAGTGCAGTCAGGGCGGCTTATATCGGAACAGTGTCCGTCCATTCAAATGCCAGAGGCAGGGGATACATGATCGAACTCATGAGAGCAGTTGAGCTCGATGCGCGAAAGCAGGGCTGTGCGCTGCTGATATTGGATGGCGACCGACACAGATACCAGCATTATGGATTTGAGCGTGCAGGGATTCGGTATACTTTTCAGATTAATACAGGAAATATCTCACATTGTTGTGCAAAAATTTATGACAAGGCATACATGGAATCTCCGATATACAGTTTTGAGGAACTTGAGGAACATAGTCCATATCTCGACGGTCTGTATAAACTTTATCAAAGAAGACTTGTGACAGCCAGAACCCGTGAGGATTTCTGGCTTTGTCTGCAGAGCTACCATGCGACAGCTTTTGCCATCTTGAGAGGTGGAACGCCTGTTGGTTATGTGGACTTGTCAGCAGATGAGAAAAATGTATCAGAGATTGAGTTGGATGACATTTCAGAGCTTCCGAGAGTTCTATATGATATGATGATGGGATTTGATGTGCGGCAGCTTGGCATCAGTGTAGGAATGGATGAGACGGACAAGATAGAGCAGCTTGAAAGAGCATGTGATTGTTGTAATATGTCCATGTCACATCAGATCAAGATACTTGATTATGAGGCAGTTCTTGCACTTTTATTGAATTGGAAACAGGAATATGACAAACTTGTCATAAGTGAATATGTGTTGGGTGTCAGGGAGGCGCAAACGGGCAGCACAGAAAATTATCTGCTGTCTGTTGCAGAGAATGGGGTCTGTGTATCGCGCACAGAGAGAGCAGCGGATATGGTTCTCGAAGAACTGGAACTTATCAGGGTATTGACAACGAGTTTCTATTTTGCAGAGCAGCAAAAGGGTAAACGGAGCAAAATAAAAAATGCGCCTGCGGGCTGGTTTCCACTGCCGTTTTACCTTCCCGAAGCAGACACATTTTAGTGATTAATCCATATACTTCCATGTATACATGTTTGCACTTCTGCATTTTGGACAGACAACCTTGTACTGTTCAAAGATAAACATCTTGATCTGGTCATCCGTTACGTTTGTTGTGACGATGCGGCTCTGACCACATTTGCATAGGAACAGAATCTTGCGATTCAGGCGGACGCTCAGGCTTTCTCCTCTCAGACTGAGCGTTTTTTCTATGTACTTTATCTGTTCCTCGTTGTGAACGCCGCATTCCTCAAGCGCCCATTTGTATTCATCGCGGATGATGTGAAGCGCTTCAGACGGGATCGCTGAATAGTGCTGCTCTAGTTTTTGTTCAGTAAACATGTTAATTCCTCTTTTCTTTTTCTTCTTTATTATGCGTAGATTAATGTGTTTAGTTAAAGTATAGCACAAAACATTGAAATATGGAATATAGTTTTTGCGATTAAAGAATGAGAAAAATCAGCCGATATATATGATATATATTTTCGGCGAAAATATATAGTAAAACGGATTTTACACAATATATACACTTAAGGTCCTTTTAAAATGGATTTTAAGAGTGTATAAGACCACAGGGAGGTGGCACAAGTGAATAGAAGACGAGAACTTGCCCTGCAGAGAGTTTCCCGTATAGGAAGTATTGCAGCGGCAGATAATATCTCACAGAACACGAAGTATAAGAGCAGTCACACAGGTGCGCGTATTCAGACCAACACGATCGAGGCGGCATTGGGAACTTATCTGATACGCAACAATGAGGTCTATGACCTGCGCGGACAAGATACCTATATTCATGGATATGGAGAGTCTGGTTCGGAGTCACAGGATCAGCTTTCCAGACAGATGAAGGAATATATATCCATGGCATCGTCAGATGGCATGGCGTCTGAGGAGGAGAGCCAGCTGGCGAATGCCAAATCCGACTTGGAGCGCCGCATTGCAGAGCATATCAACATTAAGAAGTTTGAGGAAGCTCTTGCGAAGGATCCAAGCGCGCAGTATCAGCTGAGCAGATATCGCAGGAAAGGTGATGGGACAGATTTTGACAGACTTGATGCAAACAGATGTTCCGGTTTTTTGTTATATTCCTATAATAAGAGGGGCGTGCACAGTGTTTTAGGGGAGCATTTGAGTTTTGGAAGTTATGATACAATTGGAAAAGGTGAAAACCTGGTAAAGGAAAGGTAATATATGGATTTGACCGACGAGAAGCTGAAATATCTGAGACTGCTGGCAGTCAAGTATCCGTCAATCCCATCGGTGTGTCGTGAGATCATCAATCTGAAGGCGATCTTGAATCTGCCCAAGGGGACAGAGCACTTTATGAGTGATATTCACGGTGAGTATGAGGCATTTTACCACATTATGAATAATGCGGCAGGTGTCATCAAGGAAAAGGTGGATATGATCTTTGCTGAGCGCATGATACCCAGAGAGCGGCAGGAGCTCTGTACGCTCGTGTACTATCCGATGGAAAAGATCAAGCTGCTGAAAAAACAGAATGCAGTGACGCCATACTGGTATAAGATGAATCTGAAGAACCTGACGGAGCTTGCGAAATTTTTGTCCTCGAAATATACGCGCTCCAAGGTTCGAAAAGCACTGCCCTCGGAGTTCAGCTATATTATCGATGAGCTCTTGCATGCACAGCAGGACGAGGACAACAATCAGTATGTCTATCACGAAAAGATACTGGATACTATCATAGACATCGACAGTGCTGATGCGTTTATTGAGGCACTGAGCAGGCTGATTAAGCGGCTTGCAGTCGACCATCTTCATATTGTGGGGGACATCTATGACAGGGGTCCGAGTGCGGATAAGATCATGGATCTGCTGATAACACATCATTCTGTGGATATCGAGTGGGGAAATCACGATATATTGTGGATGGGTGCCGCATGTGGGAATGAGGCGTGTATCGCAAACGTCCTCAGAAATAATCTCAAATACAATAATATTGAAATTCTGGAAAATACGTATGCGATCAGCCTGCGTTCCCTGACGCTGTTTGCGGAGCAGACTTATCCAGATATGAAACCAATGGATGCAGCACTCAAGGCGATTTCTGTCATTTTGTTTAAAATGGAGGGTCAGATCATTATGCGCCACCCAGAGTATGATATGGTGGACAGACTTCTCCTTGACAAGATTGACAAGGAGCGCGGTGTTGTCCGAATTGATGGGCAGGAGTATGAACTCAATGACCATTATTTTCCGACGCTAAATGTGAATGATGCATATGTGCTCTCTTCGGAGGAACAGCATGTCATAGATGACCTGAGAGCAGCATTTGTGAACAGCCATATGCTCAGGAAACACGTTTGCTTTTTATATGAGAAAGGTAGCACGTACATGTGTTACAATGGAAATCTTTTGTTCCATGGCTGTATCCCCATGACAGAAGAGGGCGAGTTTGCCACTATGAAGCTTGACGGCAGGGATTTTAAGGGAAAGGAATACATGGACTATGCCGCAAAGGTGGCGAGACGCGCCTTTTTTGGTAATTTTAGCCAGTCGGATATTGACTTTATGTGGTATTTATGGTGTGGGAAAAAGTCTCCTCTGGCGGGCAGGACGATGAAGACATTTGAGCGGACCTTTGTGGTGGATAAAAGTACCTATGACGAGCCGAAGAATCCATACTACCGCTATTATCAGCAGGAAAAATATTGTATCAAAATATTGCACGAGTTTGGGTTGGACAGTTCCATTGCGCACATTATCAACGGGCATACACCGATTAAGGTGTCAAAGGGAGAATCCCCGTTAAAGGCGAACAACCGCCTGATCGTGATAGATGGCGGTTTCTGCCGCGCATACCAGAAGACGACGGGCATTGCCGGCTATACACTGATATACAATTCCCACGGTATGCGTCTGAAGGCGCATCAGCCGTTTGAGAGCATTGCAAAAGTGCTGGAGGAGAATAAGGATATCGAGTCCTCGTCTAATTTTTTTGAGACAGAAGCAGAGCGCGTGATGGTCAAGGACACAGATAATGGCAAAGAGATCAAGGACACAATCAATGATCTGGAACTTTTGCTTGGTGCATATCGACATGGAATTATTGTCACGAAATAAAGATAATATAAAAATGAGCAGGTTTTCCTGCTCATTTTTATCTCTATTGCAATTTTAACTTTCGTTCCTGTTCTGTCTGAATGTCCTCAAATGCGGAGAGCATTGGTTTTTCTTTAGAATTTTGGAAAGTGCGTGCAACATAGTTATTTGTGATCCTGATGACTGTTCCAGACAGCGTCAGAACACCGATCAGGTTCGGAATCGCCATCAGACCGTTAAAGGTGTCAGAAATGTCCCACGCAAGGTCAAGGTTCATTGTAGCGCCAAATACGATAAATACAACAAACACAACCTTGTAAATGATGGTAGCCTTTGTGCCGAACAAAAACTCCCATGCTTTTGTCCCATAGTAACTCCAGCCAAGAACGGTGGAGAAAGCGAACAGGAGAATCGCGATGGCGATAAAGGCGCCTCCGACATTCACACCGCCAAAGTTAAATACCGTTCCAAATGCTTCGCTCACAAGTGCAGTCTGCTCATTTGTGGAGAGCATCTCACCAGTATGGAGGTCAATCAGACCAGTTGAGAGGATTGAGAAGGCTGTGAGTGTACAGACTACAATGGTATCTGCAAATACTTCAAAGATACCCCACATACCCTGTCTGACAGGTTCCACGACATTGGAAGCGGAGTGGACCATGACAGAGGAACCAAGACCGGCCTCGTTGGAGAAGACACCACGCTTAAAGCCCCATGTGACTGCACTCCTGACGGCCAGACCGATGGCAGCGCCGCCGATTGCCCGGAATCCAAAGGCAAAGGAGAAGATCGCACCGAATACTTCACCGACTTTTCCGATATTGACAATAAATACGATAAGGGCGCCAAGTATGTACGCACACGCCATAAACGGCACAAATTTCTCAGTCACCTGCGCAATCCTCTTGATACCGCCTACAATGACAAGTCCTGCAAGAACCATGAGCAGCAGGCCGACAATCAACGCATACAGGTTGATTTCGGCAGAACCGATCAGGATCATGCGGTCAAGTGCGTCGATATGGAATACAGAGGTAATGTTGCCGGAGATGGTGTTTATCTGGCTCATGTTTCCGATACCAAATGAGGCGAGGACACAGAAGATCGAGAACAATACAGCGAGCATCTTTCCGATAACTGAACAGCCCTTCCTGGATCCAAGTCCGTCTCTTAGATAGTACATTGCGCCGCCGCACCACTCATCGTGGCTGTTTTTCCGGCGGTAATAGATGCCAAGCACATTTTCGGAGTAGTTTGTCATCATTCCAAAGAATGCGGAGAGCCACATCCAGAAGATCGCACCAGGGCCGCCCGCGGCAATCGCGGCAGCGACACCCGCGATATTGCCGACACCGATGGTCGCGGCGAGCGCAGTGCACAGTGCCTGAAATTGCGAGATGGATGCCTTTTCTTTCGAGTCGGTGACGCTGCTTCCCTTCTGGAACACGCCCCCGATTGTTTTTGCACCTACATGACCGGCACGTTTGATCTGAAAAAATCCGGTGCGGATCGTCAGGTAGATTCCCGTGCCGATGATCAGGATCAACATGGGAATCCCCCACACAACGCCGTTGATGGTGTCATTGATTTTTGCTATCATATCAAGCATAAAATTTCCTCCTTCATAAGATGATACGATTCAAATACATAATAAAAAGAGAGAATATCCCATTCGGACAGTCCTTTCTGTCGTAGGTGGAATATTCTCTTTATTTATATTTATACACGATCATGAAATAAAATGCAAGGAAAAGTAAAAACCTGTATAAAAGGGAGGATGCCAAGTAATCTCTCGACTACTTGGCATATATTATGAAAAAGTTATTAAAAGTAAAGTTATCACTCGTTGCCTGTAAGGTATCATTTGTATCACCTTATGTTTATAGTATAGAGTGCTTAAATGTCTAAATCGTGTTCATTTGTTGAATAATTTTTCAAAGAACTATGAACGATTTATGAACACAGAAAATAAATCTGTTTATTTGCCGCACAATCTGCTATACTGAGGATAAGGAACCGTAGAAAAATTATAATGAAGAAGGAGAGAAATCAGAAATGTATACGGCAAACGAAAAAAGATACGATACAATGCGGTATAACCGCTGTGGAAAAAGCGGTCTGATGCTGCCGGCGGTCTCCCTCGGGCTGTGGCACAATTTTGGTTCCAATGCCAGCTTTGACAATATGCAGGCCATGTGTTACACCGCATTTGACAACGGCATCACGCATTTTGATCTTGCCAACAACTATGGGCCTGTGTATGGGGCGGCAGAGGAGAATTTCGGGCGGATTCTTGCAAAGGGACTCGGTGTATACAGGGACGAGCTTGTGATCTCCACCAAGGCAGGGTACGATATGTGGCCAGGACCTTATGGTAACTGGGGCAGCAAGAAATATCTGGTAGCAAGCCTTGATCAGAGTTTGAGGAGAATGGGGCTTGATTATGTGGATATCTATTATCATCACAGGCCGGACAAGGACACGCCGATCGAGGAGACTGCAGGAGCGCTGGATGGTATTGTGCGGAGCGGAAAGGCACTCTATGTCGGGATTTCCAATTATAATAAAGAAGAGACGATCGCAATCGCCAATCTTTTTCAGAAGATGGGCACGCCGTTTATCATCAACCAGAGATCGTATTCCCTGTTTAACAGGGCGATTGAGCAGGATGGGCTGAAGGACTATGCGGCGGCAAACGGCATCGGAATCATCACGTTTTGCCCTCTGGAACAGGGATTGCTTACAAACCGGTATCTGAACGGCATTCCGGAAGACAGCCGTATCCGTTCCGGCAGCATCTTTTTGGGAGAGGATGCGCTGAGCAGTGAGAAACTCGATAAGATCAGAAAATTGAATGCACTTGCACAGGAGCGGGGACAAAGCCTTGCGCAGATGGCGCTGGCGTGGATTTTGAGAGACGGGGACATCACAAGCGTGCTGATCGGGGCATCTAAGCCAGCACAGATTCTTGATAACGTGGGTATGCTGTCAAATCTCAAGTTCAGCGGGGAGGAATTGCAGAAGATTGAGGAGATATGCAATAAATAGAAAAAGGACTGGAGTTTTCCGGTCCTTTTCTCATTGAAAAGCAGATTATGAAACATATTCACTCAGATACATCTTATGCTCGCTGATACACAAGATGCCATCGGCAACGGCATCGAGTTCATCGCTGTGCATGATAACGAGGATTGTCTTTTTTCCTTTCAGCGATTTGATATAGTCGATTAGACGGCTTTGCGTCTCCACGTCCAGATTGGACAGCGGCTCATCCAGAAAAAGTGTCGGTTGGTTCGTTCCCAATACCCTCATCAGGGCAAGTTTTTGCTGCTGTCCATAACTTAGGTTGACAGGATTGCTCGTTATTTCTTTCTCTGTAAAATCGACATTGAGCAGCCGCAGGAGCTCCTCGTCCCTTGCAATTCCAAAAAGGTTGTCATCAAAACTGCCGTCAATGGCAAAAAACGGATAGGTCAGAAAAGCAGTGTCGTTGATATCCTGCATCAGCGAGAAGGTTCCCTTGCAATTTTCCGGGCTGATATTTCCGAGCATCAGATTCAACAGCATGCTTTTTCCGCTGCCGTTTTCGCCCTTGATCACATACAGACCGTTTTTCTTTAGAGAGAGCTGGTCAATGTGGTAGAGGAAATCATCCGGTTGGCCGCCCTTATAAAAGTCAAAAGCTTCTGCATGGAAGAGAGATTCCTGGTTTGTCTTATATTTCTCTGTTTCGCTTTCCTTCCTGGCATCTTCGGACAGCTGGTCAACGCGGTCAACATGGATTTTGTTGGATTTGTATCGTGTCAGGATATTGCATACAAGTGCAATCGGATCAGAAAAACATTCCAGATACTGGTATCCCATCATCAGAATGCCGACCGTGATATTGCCACGGAAGACAAGCAGCGCCGCGATTAAGAGGTACACGATGCTGAAGATTTTGTTGATCATGATGGGGGCATAGACACATACATAATACCAGAATTTGTATTTTAACAGATATTTGCTGAAACGGTCGCAGCACCCGACAAATTCTTTTTGGAAAAATACCTCTGTGTGCAGTGCGTTAATGCCCAGTTTGTTTTCGATGATATTCCTGTTTTCTGCTAAAAAAGTGTCCTGGTTTGTCAGCGCATCCTTCTGCATACCAAACAGCGGTCTGGAGCCGTACAGGGAAATAAGGGCAAGCAGGACTCCATAAACCAGGAAAAAGATGCCAAAAACCCAGCTCGTACAGGTTATGGCTATAAGTAGTGCGATGATATACAACAAATTGCCAATCAGGTTGCAGTACATCTCCTCGTGTACTTCGGCATAGCACATGCAGCTGTTGGAGCAGATGTTGTAGTAGTATCCTTTATCTTTCCTGGAGAACAGGGACGGATTCATGTGCATGATATCATCAACTGCCTTTTTCTGTAAGAGCAGATTATTTTTGACGACAAATTTGTTGAGATTATAATTGCAGAAAAAGAACGAGAAGGTCATACTGATGATTGCGACCAGAAAAGTCACGAGAAACCATCCCCACAGTTTCTTCTCGTTGTATGATGCGAGCATGTTATCAATCAGGTAGCCGGACAAATATGGCAGCAGCATGGACAGGCCGAACGTGACTGCCATCATCAGAACCGGAAAGGGATATTTCTTTAGCTGTTTGGTTTTCATGTTTCATTCCTCCTTATGCAGTTTCTCTTTGCTGGTAATATCAATGTCTGTAAATTTCAAATGGATAATTTTGATTATACATTGATTAGAGGATTTGTACATGACTTTTCGCTTTAAGAAATTCGACGATTTTTTTATAGTGAAAAGTCATGTAATTAAGGAATCAATTGCTGTTTATTCTGAACAACCTGAGCATGATCATACAAGTGTGAACGATTAAACAGGAATACCTTGAAATCATTGTTTATTTCTTATTTAAGCATGCAGAACCAATACTCAGTGGAAACTCAGGTTAGAGCAATATAATTACTTTTTTTCTTTGTAGGAAATCAGCATAGTTCTTTTTTTCGTTAGAAAAATGGAACAAATCACTTATATAATATATATATTCAGACAATTTCATACATTCTCGTTCGGGTTTCCCTTCACAATCCCATATATGTAGAAGATCGATTAAACAAAATGGAAGTACAGAAGCTTTTCCACAAGACAACTCATTTCTTAATGTTTCATAAGCAGCTGTAAGATCTCTGTATTCATATACGTAATTACAGAGAAGAAGAGAAAAGGAACGGTATCGATATTTTATATTTATATGGCTTTTTCTCATTTTTTCAAGTGCGTGTATGTATAATGCAATTGCCTCATTTTTATATCCTATTTGGGAAAGCATTCCACAGTAATGATTGATAATCAGTACTTCATTGCGCATCGGAATATGGCGAAACTCCTTTTTGTCTGAATCGAGAAGACCTTCAAATAACATTTTCTGTCGTTCAAGAGCATGTTCTACAGATATTTTATGTAAATTTTTTTGTATCTGGATTTCAGCATCTTCCAGCACACGCTGGTTTTCAGCAATCTTTGTATTGAGCTGCGACCTTAGCTGCTCTAATATTTTTTCGGCCTTTTCATATTCATCATGTGCCTGGGCGATATCCAGCTGGTGCCGCAGTTCCATAGTTTCAAAGGAAGTTGTGGCTACAAAACCGTTGTAGCGCCCCTTCTCAAGACCGAGCTTTTTCATCAGTTTTTCAAATGTTTTCCTGTTGGGAGAAGCCTTTGCGTTCTCAAGGCGTGAAAGGGACGCCGCATTTTGATAAATGCCGTCAATCAGTGCTTCCTGATTGATATGCTGCGCAGTCCGTTCGGATTTAATGAGTTCATAGTCCAAATGGTATTCCTTTTGACAACAG
>JAIEEY010000288.1 GCA_029067205.1 Lachnospiraceae bacterium | reverse complement strand
ATTCCCTCCAAACTTGGAAGTCAAGGCTTCCCTAAACCGGCTAAAGGCCTTGACTTCCAAGTTTGGAGGGAATGAAGTATAGTTAAGCGGCAAATTAAATGAGAGTGTTTCACGCTCCAATTAATTCTACGGAAAACCCCTGTTTTTGGCACCAAATAAAATGCAGAATAACAGTAAAGGACGGAATCCAGGGAGAATCATACCAGTATACGCCGGAGGGGTTAATGAAGGCAGCGATATCCGCCGGAATGCACTACAGTTATGAGTATGACCCAATGGGGCGCATCATCAGAAAGAGTGCCAGCGGCAGGACACTGCTCGCATATGGTTATGACCTAAACGGCAATTTAACGAGCCAGCGCGACGTGACCGGAAAAGTGACGGAATACACCTACAACGCGCTTGACCTGATCGAGAAAGTAACAGATAATGGAACTGTGACAGCCGAGTACAGCTATTACCCGGACGGCAGCATCAGGAGCCTGAAAAACGGCAGCCTGTACACAGAGTACGCCTTTGATGCGGACAAGAACCTGACAGGCTTAAAGACGATGCTGGGAACGGAAGTGCTGGCAGACAACCATTATACCTATGACCTCAACGGAAACAGGACGGAAAAACGGCAGACCAATGGAACCACCCGCTACACTTACGATGCGCTGAACCAGCTGACAAAAGTGCAGTACCCGTCATACACGGAGGAACTGTACTATGACAGGGCAGGCAACCGGACAAAACGCACAGCAAAAGGCGTGGAGGAACTCTATAAGTATGACCCAAGGAACCGCCTGACCGAGTACACGAAAGGGGGAGTGAAGACACAATTCACCTATGACAATGCTGGAAACCTGCTAAAAGACGATAAAGCAAAGTATACCTATGACGCATTCAACCGCACAGAGAAAGTGGAAACTTTCGACGGTCATGTGCAGATCAACCGCTATGATGCGGAAGGCTTGCGGCATGAGATGGAAGAAGATGGAAGGCTTGTGCAGTTCATCTTCCGCGGCGATGAGGTAGTCACAGAAGAAAAGGACAGCAGTATCATCCGCTATATTAGGGGCTATGATCTGATCGCATCCGACGCCGAGAGCGCAAGAACTTACTATCACTATGCATCAGATGAGATGAGTAGCATTACCCACATAGTGGGTATCACCCATGAAATGGGTGAAGACCAGGTACTCAACCATTATGAGTATGACGCGTGGGGGAACACAACCGTCTGTGAGGAGACAGTCGAAAACCGCTTCCGATTCAACGGACAACAGTACGACCCCATAACCCAGCAGTATTACCTGCGAGCAAGATTCTACAATCCAGTAGTAGCGCGTTTTACGCAGGAGGATACCTATCGTGGAGATGGACTGAACTTATATGCGTATTGTCGAAACAATCCAGTTTATTATGTTGATCCAAGTGGGAATATGTGCTGGAAAGATGCATATCAACTGTTAAAAAAAATGAGACCTAATTTATCAGATGATGATGCACTCGCATTGGCAAAAAGCCGTAGTGTCAAAGATGCAATTGCTGCAATAAATAAGTACCAGAATAAAACAGAAACAAAACTGCAAGACCATCAAAGTTATGCATTTATACAAGATGCAATTGATGGATATAAAGTTAAGCATTTTGTCTATAATCGAAGAAATAATAAGGTAGCAGCAAGAAATTCCAGATTTACTGGATTGCATTCATTAGTATCTTACAAAAGTAAAAATCAGATAAAGCATCATGCGGCAACTATTACAAAATTGACCATAGAAATGGGAGGAACTGAACCCAGCAGGACATCAAGCAACTGGCTGAAAAGTATTATTAAAGGAACTAAATTAACAACTGATGATGTGGATTATGGACATATAGTTGGAAATCATAGTGGTGGTAGCGGAAATTTGTCAGGTAAAAATGGATTTGTGCAAGACAGAGGGATAAACCGTGGTACATTCAGAATATATCAAGAGAAAATTGATGATTATGTTGTAAATAATAATGTTAAAGCGGCTACCTTTGCTACACTTGAATATGGTCAAAATAAAGACATTCCTAAGCATGTGTATTGTGAAGTTGATTATTCTGATGGACATTTGAGTGATGACAATAAGAAAGATTTTCGGAATATCGATTAAATAGTTAGAGAGGAGATTGAGATGAGAAGAGGATGGCATTGTATTTTAACAAAGCGAGAACAAAAGGATGACGATAGCAGTTCATTTATTGGGGGAAAGCCCTGCATACCAATAGATATACCATTACCAATCTGTATGATCTGCGGGGAACCGCTAACATTTTTCTTTCAGATAGCATTTCCTAAGGAACATATGTGGGCAGGGAAATCATTAGCTTTCTTTTACTGTACAAGTGCATATGATAAACATAATGATAAACAACAGTTTCCCCCAAAGCTAATAGGCAATTCGGTAGTAGCTGATGGAGTATTAGAACCAAACAGTTATCAGACATTATTTCGGGCAGTTTATTTTGATACAGAAAAGGGAGTTATGCGAGAGGATTACAAAGGAAGGGTGGTATATCAAAGGATTGACTGGGTGCGAATTAAGAAAAAAGACCCATCTATACCGCTCACCCTTGCAGGAGAGCCTGTATGGCTGGGGTATGGAAATGAGCGTCCTAAAATCTATGAGGGGAAAAAAATGGAGTTGGTTCTACAGGTTGCAGAACGTTTTCGGTTTGATAAGTACCCTGATGCTCCATCACAGATGGACGAATTTAGTTGTATAGGAGAAGGACCTCGTTATCCAAGAAAAGAAAACAACTATACTTTCTTTTTTGACCATAATCGTGTTTATCTATGGGCAACAAAGGAAAGAGAAAATCCGGTATTTGGTTTGAATGTACAACCAGACTAAGCTTTAAGTATTTTTGCTTTTCAGAGTTCTGTTTCATTACAAATTAAACGAAGTTGCGACGGCGTTAAATAAACAAATTATTAATTCGCTGAATCACCACTCAAGAAGGATATAAATGGACGTATTATCTCCGCGGAAGATGCAGAAGGGAACAAAGTACAGTTCACATACAAGGACAATGAAGGCGGCATGGCATCGGTTACAACGGCAGAGGGCATTACAGTACACTTCACCTATGATGCGGCAGGACGG
>JAIEEY010000287.1 GCA_029067205.1 Lachnospiraceae bacterium | reverse complement strand
ACACTGATATCGGTATAACAAAAAAGTCGGTAGAACTATTCTTATACCGATATCGGTATAATCATAGCAAGCACTGCTTGTGGACGTCCACAGGCAGAATTTTCATAGATTTTTCCTTGCGGAAACTCTGTAAAATTTGGCTTGCACTAAGGGGAAATATTTCCCCCTACCCCCCTTGAAAGATTCTCATTTTTCGTAGAGTATGCCTTGTGAAAAACAAAGGATTTTTACCCAAAAATAAATTTGCGTTCTAACAAAATCCCAAAGAAATCAAATAAGCAAAGTCAACAAAAAATTTTACATTATTTGCACTTTTAGTGAAAAAGAGATGTGCCACAAAGCACTTTCTTCTGCCTCATAGCACACCTCATGTAATACAAAAATCTGCTATTCTTTTTATAACAAACAGATCTTTTTCTTATGCACAAATAATAAGAAATCGCTACTATTTCGTTTCACTCAATCCCTGTTTCTTCAATCCAATCCTCAACACTTTCCTTTGAAGCTCCACCTTCAAACCGCTTTCCGTCTGCCCATTCTGTGGACTCCGAACAAAGAGCATGAAGATTAGATGCACTGGAACCAATCCCACTGCTATGAGAAGTACAAAATGGAATGATTGTCTTTCCAGAAAAATCATAGCTTTCTAAAAAAGTGCTGATAATACGGGGAGCCTGACCATGCCAAATCGGATAACCGAGAATTATAGTGTCATAGTCGTCTATATTTTCCACGCTTCCGGAAATTGCCGGACGCACATCAGGGTCATCCTGTTCCTGATCAGCACGACCATTTGTATAATATGCCAAGTCCGCCTCTGTGTATGGATTTTCAGGTATAATTTCGTAAATATCAGCTCCTAAAATCTCTGTAACATACTCTGCTATAAGTTCAGTAGTTCCTGTACATGAAAAATATACAACCAATGTTCTTGTACTCACATCTTTCTCCTGTCCCCTTGCTGATGCAGAAACGGATTCAGACAGTTCCGTTTCTGTATTTGGCTGTTTTTCTGTTTCCTGCTTTTTCTCCTCTGTCACAATTTGAGATGTTTCAGACGATTCTTCTGTTTTCTGCACAGCAGATTTCATTTCTTCTTGCTCTTCAGTTGCAACAGACCGACCACAAGCAGCCAAAACAAATATCATTGTAAAAGAAAGTAATAAGCTAATTGTTCTCCTCATTAACCAGCCCGCCTTTCTTTCAGCGCTTTCAGTAAATATGCCATATTCTGACCAAGATTTTTCATTGTATCAAGCCCTTCTTCATCTTTCTGGACATCTCCCGGCATTTGCCCATACGCCATTGCCCAATAAGAAGAACCGACCACAAACATATTTTGCAGCATGAAAAAATGGTTCATTGCATCAAGCGTGGTAAGTGCGCCGCCCCTTCGTGCCGCCGTGACAGCCGCACCAACTTTGTATTGGAGTAAATTGTCACTTTTGTTCATATCTGCTACCACTGATGCCCGTTCCAAAAATGCCTGCATATTTGCAGAAACATTTGCCGTATAAACCGATGAACCAAGAATAATCCCGTCCGCCTGTACCATCTTTTCAAAAATTTCCTGAAATATATCCTTTTTATGCACGCAGTTTTTTCTTCCACCGCAAGCCCAACAAGCCTTGCATGGCTCAATGATTTTTCCGGCAAGCTGCACCATCTCCGTTTCAATTCCTGCCTTATGCAGCTCCTCAAATACTGTATTGATAAGGATTGCTGTATTCCCGTCCTTTCTTGCGCTGCCGTTAATCGCTAAAACTTTCATATGCTACCTCCGCTTTATATCTGTTCTACTATTCTTAATACCAATCATGTTTCTCATTTCTGTCAAGTGCATTGATACGCTCCATTTCCTCCCCCGTCAATTCAAAATCAAACAATTCTGTGTTTTCCTGAATATGTTCGGGATTGCTGGAACCGGGAATGACTACGACACCTTTTTGCAGATTCCATCGGAGAATGACCTGTGCCGAGGATTTCCCATGCGCCTGTGCAATTTCCGAAATCACTTGATTCCCAAGCAGTTCTGCCGTATATCCCCTGCCGCCAAGCGGATACCAGCCCTGCACCACAATCCCAAGACTCTGAATATATGGTATTACATCATTCTCCTGATAATATGGGTGTATTTCATTCTGCACCAGAGCCGGGGTAATATTTACCTGCGGTAAAAATTCCTCCAGTTCTTCTACATACCAGTTTGATAGACCAAGTGAACGGATTTTGCCGTCTGCAACTGCTTTTTCCATTGCAAGGTATGCTTCCACATCGCCTGCCCCGGGATGGTGCAAAAGCATCATGTCAATGTATTCTACATCTAATTTGTCAAGTGCTTCCTCAATCGCAGTTTCCGGATCAGAGAACTGGTTCGGGTATAGTTTTGTGATGACAAAGATTTCCTCCCTCGGTACGCCGGAGTTCCTGACAGCCTCTCCCACACTTTCCTCATTATGGTACATATAGGCAGTATCAATCAGACGGACTCCGCTGTTTAATGCCGCCGTAACGGATTCCACACAGGTGTCCCCGGTCAGGCTGTATGTGCCGATTCCGTATATAGGCATTTCAAACCCGCTGTTTAATACAACTGTCTTTGTTTCAAAATTAAAAGAAATATCTCCAGCCATTGAATTATCACCATCCTGTTTTTGTTGCTGTTCTTCCCCATTCGCCACATTATTTTCTGTATGTGTTTCCGCCTGTATGCTTTCCGGTGCTGCTGACGGCTTCTGTTCTGCCTGCCCTGTTGTTTCTGCACTTTCTGTCTGCACATATTGCTCCGACACTTTATCCGCAGAGGAATCAGTTCCCGGCTGTATTCCACAAGCTGATAACATAACGATAAGCAGAACAGCCAGCATAAAATTATACAGCCGTTTCATAACGCTCCTCCTTTTCCGTAGGAATTGTTCCTGACGATTCCTTAACCTTTTTCAGCACTTTTGCAGGAACACCTCCCACTACCGTCATGGCAGGAACGTCCCGTGTTACTACGGCTCCTGCCGCAACCACAGCATAATCCCCAATCGTCACTCCCGGCAACACAGTTGCATTAGAGCCAATCCATACATGGGCGCCAATCTTAATCGGCGCATAAT
>JAIEEY010000286.1 GCA_029067205.1 Lachnospiraceae bacterium | reverse complement strand
GGCTTTAGAGGCTAGGGAGATGGCGTATGCGCCATATTCAAAATACATGGTAGGTGCGGCGCTTCTGACAAAAAAGGGCAGAGTTTATAAGGGGTGTAACATTGAAAATGCCGCCTACACACCGTCAAACTGTGCGGAGCGGACAGCTTTTTTTAAGGCAGTGAGCGAAGGGGAGCGGGAATTTGAGGCGATTGCGATTGTTGGCGGCTATCGGGGCGCACCGACGAGTTATGCCTATCCCTGTGGAGTGTGCAGGCAGGTTATGATGGAATTTTGTGATCCCGCGAAATTTCGTATCATCACGGCAATCTCTGAAGAACAATATTTAGAACAGACACTCGCAGAGCTGCTTCCAAATGGGTTTGGACCAAATAATCTGTGACAACGTGGAGATAGTATGCTTGTGTCCAAATTTTCGGGCTTGAGCAGGAATGGGGATTAAGATGGAAATAGCAGTACTTTTTGTGATACTATTTGTAATTTTTTTATATGTAATGATCAGGGGCGCGGCAGAGGAGAAGAGCCGCAGGAAAAAATACCGCAGACAGCTCAAGGAGCTTTATGGCAGCTTTCCTGACAGAACTTACAGTGCCGAGGAGCTTGACAAGATTGCGCGTTACTATTGGCATATGCATGAGAAGTTTTTTCAGGAAAAACGCAATCGTGTTGATGATATCGACGAGATTACATGGAATGACTTATCCATGGACAATATCTTTGCACGCATGAATTTTACGCAGTCTTCATCGGGTGAGGAATATCTGTATGCGATGCTGCGGCGTCCTGTGACTGATGACAGGGATGGTGCACAGGAAAAAATGGAGGCACATATCAGCTATATGATGGTGCAAGAGGAAGAAAGGCTGGATACCATGATGTCCCTTAAGGAGCTGGGACATACAGGAAAATATTCGCTTCATGATTATCTGGATTATCTCGACGAGCTGGGCGTGTGCAGCAATAAAATGCACTATGGATGTATATTGCTGCTGTTGGTGTCAATCGCAGTTATTTTCGTGAGGGCATCGCTGGGCGTACCCATGGTGATTGCGACAGCATGCTTTAATATCGTGACCTATATGAAAGAGAAAGGGATTGCAGCCCCCTATGTGATGACCTTTTCCTATATTATGCGCATGATTCACTGCGCTGATGATATCATAAAGCATAACTATGGATCTGAAATGGAAGATTATATCTCCACACTAAAATCAGAGAGGGGAAGTTTTAAGGATTTTGAGAAAAATTCAGGAATGGTGCTGAAGATGAATGCATCTACTGGAAGTATTGATGAACTACTGTTTGACTATATCAAAATGCTGACACACATCGACCTGATTCGATTTAATCAAATGCTAAATATTGTTCATAAAAATAAGAAAGAAATCATCGGGCTTGCGGGGGATATCGGTTATATCGATGCAGTGATTTCCATAGCATATTTCAGGGCGGCATTACCCTATTATACAACACCTCTGCTGCAGAATGGACGTGACAGCCGTTTTGTGATCAGCGAGGGATTTCACCCATGTATCGAAAATCCTGTGGCAAACAGTTTTTCCCAGGGCAGGGGAATGGTCATTACTGGTTCGAATGCATCGGGCAAGTCAACCTTTTTGAAAATGACAGCGATCAATGCAATTCTGGCGCAGACGATACACACCTGTGCGGCGAAAATGTATAAAGGCAATTATTTTAGAATCTATTCTTCTATGTCCCTGCGGGACAACCTCGATCATGGTGAAAGCTACTATATAGTGGAAATCAAAGCGCTGAAACGTATCATGGACGCGGCAGATTCCGGTGAAGACACACCGCTCTTGTGCTTTGTCGATGAGGTGCTGAGAGGTACGAATACAGTAGAGCGCATTGCGGCATCGACACAGATTTTGGAGAGGCTGTCACAAAGGGGAATCTATTGCTTTGCGGCGACACACGATATCGAGCTGACACATCTGCTGGAGCGGTATTATGACAATTATCATTTCGAGGAAGAGGTAAAGGACGGCGATGTGCTGTTTTCGTACAGGCTTCTCGAGGGCAGGGCGCACACGAGAAATGCGATCAAGCTTTTGGAAATCATAGGATTTTCAAAGGATATCATCAGGAAGGCAGATGACATGGCAGGCGCATTTTTGCGGGATGGTGAGTGGAAAACGCAGTGAGGAGGCGGCATGAAGAAAGTATTGTCAAAATATCTAAGACCATACTATGGGCGAATGCTGATGGGCTTTGTCATCAAGTTGATCGGAACAATCATGGACTTGTGCCTGCCTTGGATCTTAGCATATATGATTGATACGGTTATCCCGCAAAGCAGGCGAAACGATATTTTTATATGGGGATTTGTGATGCTTGTCTGCTCAGTGCTCGCGCTCACATTCAATGTCATTGCAAACCGCATGGCGTCCAGGGTGGCAAGAGATACAACGGAAACGATACGCCATGACTTGTTTGAAAAGGTCATGTGGCTTTCCAATGCAAAGACGGACGCTTTTACAAAGCCGTCCCTGATCTCACGACTCACGACAGATACGTACAATGTCCACCAGATGCTGGGGAGGGTGCAGCGGCTTGGCGTCCGCGCACCGATTCTGGTGGTTGGCGGCATTCTGGTGACATTGACGCTCGATCCGGTTCTGACGCTTGTGCTGGTCTCTGTAATGCCAGTCACAACATTTGTCACTTACTATTTTTCCAGAAAAAGTATTCCCATGTACAATGCGCTGCAGCGGGCTGTCGATCAGTTTGTGCGTCTGCTGCGGGAGGATATCGCCGGAATCCGCGTGATCAAGGCACTTTCCAAGACGGACTATGAAAAAAAGAAGTATGATACATTGAACAAAAAAGTCGTTACCTTGGAGCGAAAGGCAGATGTTACGATGGCAGTTGTCAATCCTGCCACGAACCTTTTCTTGAATCTCGGACTTGTATTGGTCGTGCTCGTTGGTGCATACAGGGTGAATCAAGGGAACTCTGAGGTCGGCAAAATCCTTGCATTTCTTACATATTTCACGATTATTTTAAATGCCATGATCAATATTTCCAAAATGTTTGTCATCATTTCCAAGGCAGTTGCATCGGCGAACCGTATCATGGAGGTTATCGA
>JAIEEY010000285.1 GCA_029067205.1 Lachnospiraceae bacterium | reverse complement strand
GTAAGCGCAAAATAAAACAGCGGATATACAAAAACTCGCAGTTCCTATAAAATAACGATAAGAACTGCGAGCATTTTATTCTTTTTCGACTTGCCAGATATAAGTATTGTACTCTACATTGTGCCAGAGCAGCATGCAATGATGTCTTCATTCCAGGGCACCAGCCTTGAAAGTGCCTCATCTGTCATTTTTGTATCTGGCAGTTGTTCCAGCAGATAATTCAGATATTTGTAGATATTTAGGTTATGGGCTTTTGCCATTTCCACCATTGTATACACTACCGCACTTGCCTGTGCACCTTTGGGAGTATCACTGAACAGCCAGTTCTTTCTCCCCAGGGTAAACGGGCGGATCGAATTTTCTGAAAGATTGTTGGAAAAACTGCATCTGCCGTCTTCCAGGTATGTCATGAAAAGCTCCTTATGGTTTTGGGCATAGTTCACCGCCTTCTCAAAACGTGTTCCTTTCTTAGGAACCTGTAATGAGATCCATTCCCAGAATGCATCCAGCACAGGCAGTTCTTTCTGGATCCGGTATTCTTTCCGCTGCCCGGGAGTGTGTCCTTTCTGCTGAGACTTCCGCTCATATTCAAACAGCGTATTACAGTACTGCACTGCCTGTGCAGCCGGATTGCCATAGTCCAGTTCCTTACCCTTTGGAACTGCTTCTACAAAATATCTCCGCAGATGTGCCCAGCAGCAGCACCGTCTGACGTCCGGCAGATTATTGTATCCCTGGTAACAATCCGTTTCCAGGTATCCGCTGAATCCCTTTAGGAATTCTTCTGCATTGAATTTTGCCCGCGTCTGGGTATAGTTATAGAGGATGATGGCGGGCAGGCCGTCTTCCCCTGTACGGAAAAGCCACATGTAAGAGTCTGTTTCTGCATTCCTCCCATCCTCTTTCAAAACCTGGAGCCTGGTTTCGTCTGCCATAAGAAACTGACGTTTTAAAAGTTCCCTGTGGAAGTAATCATACAATGGACTGAAATAATTCTCAGAACAGTAGATGATCCAGTTTGCAAGGGTTGCTCTTGACAGGGTAACACCCATCTGTTTCCAGTCCTGTTCCTGGCGGTATAAGGGCATGGCATTGGCGTACTTCTGGTACATTACCCATGCTGCTGCAGAGGCTGATGCATAACTATGGGGAATTAGTGCTTCCGGCACGTTCGCCTTTACAAACCGGATATTCCGTTCCATGGCAGGTTCAGTGGAACACCTGGGACATTTGGCTGTTTCCCGGTAGTAATTGATTACCTCACCTTTTGCCGGTGTAAAGCGGAATTCACGGCGGACAAATTCTTTTCCGATAACCTCCATTTCTGAACCGCAGTCCGCGCAGTACCGCTGGTCTTCTGACAGTGGTATTACTATGTCACGGCATGGAACACCGTTAAATATTTCACTACTGGTACGTTTTGCACGGCGTGTATGTTCTTTTACACTGACAGGTTCATCAGCTGTTATCTCACCGGCTGGATGTGCTTCCTGTTCCGCTTCGTCAAACAGGCTTAACTGTCCCTCCATTCTTTTTGTCTTTTCGCTGGAAGTGCCGAAAAGCTTTCCGGTAAGATACTCCACCTGCTCACGAAGTCCGGCAATCGTGGAATTACATTCTTCCAGAGTGCTGCGCAGGGATGCAATCAGCTCATTCTGGCTGTTTATGGTCATATTTAACTGACTGATCAGGTCTTTCTGTTCCCTTATTTTTGTGTCTGCTGCATTTCTGGACATTGGTCTCTGGCTCCTTTCCGGATAATTCCATTTTACCACAGAAGACACATGGGATAAAGTGGAAAACAGATATTTTTACTGGTCAGGATGCTTTGTGTACAGCCTATCCGGGCAGGGTGTTATCCACATTTTCAGGAGATTTAAATGCCTTGGGCTGTTCAATCTCAAGTCCTGACATCAGCCAGTCAAACTGCTGCCATGTAAGCAGCCTTGCTTCTGTCTGGTTACGCGGCCACCGGAACCTCCCTTCAACCTCCATCCGTTTATACAGGAGCAGGAACCCATCCCTGTCCCACATGAGCAGCTTGATCCTGTCACAGCGTCTGCCGCAAAAAAGGTAGACAGCACTTTTTCTTGGATCCATGTGGAGCTGGTGTTCCACAATGGCGCACAGTCCGTCAATGGAGCGCCTCATATCAGTGTAGCCGCAGACAATGTAAATCTCATCCACGGCTGTGATGTCGCCTAACATAAAGGCTCCTTAAGTATCCTGATGGTTTCTGAAAGAAGCTCTGTGTCTGTACCATCATAAATCCTGATACACGCACCGTTTATTAAAACCTCAATAGGCGGATGAGGTGGTGTTTTATTGTCATGGGTATATTCAACAAAACATGAAACAGCATCAGATTCCTTATTGAAATCAACTTTTATAACTTCCTGTTTTTGTGGGACAGCAGTTGATTTTAAACGTTCAGGGAGCAGGGTATCATCATATCCCTTTTCACGCAGCCTCCTTACCCAGTTATAAAAAGTGCCGGGCTTGATGTCGTGTTCCAGACACCACTGGTAATCAGTAAGGCCGCTCTGCCGGCATTCCATAACCAGACGATACTGCTCCTCAAAACATACTCTTGCAGTACGCATAGATAGATCCTCCATAATCATTCATAAAGTAAAATGCCTGCATTACATAATCTAGCAAATATTGAGGGAGTAAAGTGCTTGCATTTCCTAAGTACCATTATGAATGAAAGAGCATCTATTCGCTATCCGCTGGTTTGTTTTGCGCTTAC
>JAIEEY010000284.1 GCA_029067205.1 Lachnospiraceae bacterium | reverse complement strand
GTATCAGGAATATGTGCGGCAAAATTCGCCCAAGACCAATCTGCCCCTGCAGATGGCAAAGGCGTTTGTCATGGGCGGAGTCATCTGCTGTGTGGGACAGTTCATCGTGAATATGGCAACGGAACAATTCGGCATCGAGAAAGAGATTGCGGCCGGGTGGTGCTCTGTGATACTGATTTTGCTGAGTGCAGTGCTGACTGGTTTTAATTTATACGGCAAACTGGTAAAGTGGGGCGGAGCGGGCGCACTCGTGCCCATCACGGGATTTGCAAACTCGGTAGTGGCATCGGCGATCGAGTACAAGACGGAGGGACAGGTGTACGGTATCGGGTGCAAGATTTTTACGATCGCCGGGCCGGTGATTCTGTATGGCATTGTCACTAGCTGGGGGCTGGGACTTATATACTGGATTGGGAAACTAATGGGATTGTTGTAAAGTTACCGTTCGACATCAACCATTCTGACATACCGTCTCAATGCATATTCCCCGTCATGTGCCTCACCATTGAAATAGGCGGACATATTTCCGGCAGTGGTTACACGTGTGACGCCGCACCGCGCAAAAAGCCATGCAAAGGTATCGCGCTTTTCGGGCGGGCAGATGAGTCCTGCTGTCTGCAAGAAGCCCTTTTTCCGGCGGAGCGTGGGTACGATCTTTTCCTGCGGGAGCCGTTTGACAAGGACGCTGCATATCATAGGAGAGAGCTCGAGTTCACTGTCGGAGCGCACAAGAAGGCGGCAGCCGTCTCCGCGGTATTTGCCTGCTGTGTTATGGGACTGTCCGATGAGTTTTTCCAGATCGTCTGTGTGGCGCATCAGTGTCAGGTATGCGCGCTCGCCGATGGTTCCACTGCGATGGTTCGCCGCTGCTTCTTCGAGCATGGGGAGAAACCGTTTGCAGAATTTGTGCAGGTCTGATTCGCTTTCTGTATTGAGGAAGATCGTCTGGCAGGAACTGCACAAAAGCTGTCTTGTCGCGGCGATGTGTTCTGCGAGCGCAGCGAGTTCAGATGTTATATTTTCTAAATCATCGGTTTCTGAGATGTAGCAGAAGCCTAATTTGTGTCCCCATTCAATCAATTTTGCGCCTGTGGGGGCGAGGGAGCGCACAGCCTTTACGGCTGCCTCCCCGCCCCAGACACAGATCCCGTCAGCCATTTGGGACATGCGCTGCATTGCCGGCAGATCGGTTGAAGGGGTATCAAAGACAAAGATGTAGTCTTTGAGCGCGGGTTCTATGGCAATGAGGCGCGAGATGATTTCCAGAGAGATTCCATTGTCCGCCTGCGGGAGTTTCAGGATATTGATATTGCCTGTGAGAAGTCCTTCTGCGAGGCTGAAGGCGGGCAGTCCGTCCATATTTCCTGCTGCAATGTGAAAGAGCACGCCGAGCGGCATTGTTATGGTCTGAATGGAAGATATAGTGTCTGACTTATCTATAGTACTATAGGGCAATAAGCCGCAAAGTTCTGTTTTCAGCTTGAATTCCAGATTTTCGCGGGAGAGCATTGCTGCGGCGAGCAGTTTGTACTGCTGTGGGTTGTCCGTCTGCAGGGCGTTCAGGAGTCCGTCATAGTTTCCGGCTGCAATCTCTTTTCCAAGCTGGTCTATTGCTGCAATGACCTTTTCTGTGGGAAGTGTTTTTTCGGAAAGTGTTGTGTTGATATATGGTTCCATCTCCGCGAGAATCCGCTCCTGTTCGGCACTGTCAAAAAGTTCTCCTCTGTAGAGAATCATTGAAATCCCTCCTTGTCTCCATGGCTTGTTTTCAGTATGTCGGCGGCGCCGGCCGCACAGGTCCTGATCTCTGTGGGGGCAACGCGGCCGATGATTTCAAGATATGGCGTCTGAATACCGCAACCGCATTGACTGCCGCTGTGCAGAACACCGAGATCATCTGTCATGACCGAGAGAATCGGCGTTGCGCTCACCATGGGCGTGATGAGGTTTACGAGTCCTGCGGTTTCTTCCGGTACAGGATTCAGTGTATCAACATCGCGGATTACGACGCGGCTGTATGCAGGTACATGAAAATGATGGTTGGGGCAGTCACAGTATAGGATCGGGTGCTCTACCGCGCCGAAAAACTCCACGATATCCTTATCGCGCACACTGAATACTTTTTCTGCCAGCTGATAAAATAAAGCCTTGTCAACCTGCTCTGCGTAAAATTGTTTCCAGCCGCCTCCAAGCATGATCTTGGAGCCCTTTTTGAGTTTGATGTGGATGCCTCGTTCGTCGAGCATTTTCATCAGAAAGAAGGTGTAGGATGGAAACCCCATAAATCGCACGGGAAAGACGGCGTTGTCCAGCTTTTTCAGGGCAGATATGATCCCTTCGAAATCCGGGGAATAGCTTCCGTTTTTGTATTTCAGGATATATCTGCGGCGGATGGCGGGAGCAAAGAGTGTTGCGCCGAATGCGGTCTTGGTGACGGCAGTGCGGTTGCTGCGGTGCGGTTTGTAACCCATGACGATATAGTGACAGGGAATCAGGGAAAGCAGTCCGCGCCTGTGCATGATCTTGCAGGACATGACGAGTGCGCCGAGTAGTCCGCCGATGTCAAAGCCGATCTCACTGAAGTTTCCGCTTGTGCCGGAGGAGGTCGCCTTAATCAGCGCCGGCGACGATCGCAGGCGCTGCCGCTTGAACAGCAGTGTGGGCAGGCAGGGGAGCTGCGGGATATCGTCGATGGTGCGGAGGGTATCAGCGCTGATGCCGAGGCCGTCTGCTATGTTTCTGTAGTCTTTGCAGTGCTTATAATGATAGAGAAAATTTTCTTTTGCAGCGTTGAAAAAAGCTTCATCAGACTGCGTATCGTAGGGATTTTTGACTGAGAATAAGCGGCGGCGGTGTTTCATGGAGTTCCTCCTTGATAAAATTGTGATATAGTACTGGTTTCATATTTGAGTCATATAAGATTGAATATATTATAGCAAACTTTACGAAAGGAATCCATTTAATTTCGTATTGGTTTTCCACCATTTTTACTTGTGGCGGCAGGTATTAAACGGTATAATAT
>JAIEEY010000283.1 GCA_029067205.1 Lachnospiraceae bacterium | reverse complement strand
TAACATACACTGAAATCCTTTTAGACTTAATCTAACTTGTTATCTTTTCTAAAATGTCTATACGCCAAAACTCCAATAGAAAGAAAGTAAACACACCAAAACTCAAGCACAATCACACCCCCTACGCTTGGGGTTCCATTTGACATTGAACTTAATCCCCCTGTCATTGGCATAATAAAATAGCCAAAAAAGAATATTTCATGAATTATTATTAGGCTCTTTAGCCATTTATCTGCCTTAGTTCTAGCGTTCATTGTAAGTCCAATAAAACTTGTTTGCAATTTCTTGTGCATGTACCAATTGCTTCTCGCTTATATCAGTCGAAGTAACCTCTGCTCCCAATAATGCAAATGCGGCATGATTAGCCCCACTTGAAGGCAATAGTACTTTCTTCCCGTTCAAATCAGGCATATATTCATTGTTCAACTGATGTACTGAAGGCTGAAAGGCGTCATCTGGTTCTTTAACCAACTCTTCTATCCCTTCATCTGCTCTGAGTGACTGATACCAGTCTGAGTCTGCTGTTTCATTCCAATTATCTTTAATCTGCTTTAACCATTCATCCATTGCAGAGACTCCTTCATTATTGACTCAAATTGGAATTTACATAACATGTAACTCACGAAAAACTAATGAAGCATCATTTTCGTTCACTTTTATAATCCAAAACAACGCTGTCAAATCGCTTCGCTCTCCGTTAAGGGGCACGCCATCAAAAAGCACATCGCCAATGATATTTTTGTAATCCAACCTTGTGATTCCCCATGTCTTAGCCATGTCAGCTGATATGTCGTAATCGAAGAAATCTATGGATGATTCAATATCTTCCAACAATCTGTCTTTGTCTGGAGCATTCAGAATAGAAGTCACTTTATAGTCAACAGGGCAATCAGCCCCATACTCTCGTTTTATGTCCTCCTTTGTGAACCACGGCAGACCATAGGTATAAACAGCCGCTTCCAATCTCTCTGGTGTCCATACCCATAGTTCTCCATCTACTGTCTGTGTATTATCATACAAAATCAACTCTAACGCTTCCGAATATTTTTCTTGCGCTAAAAGTTCAATCCAATCGACAATTAGATTTTTTATTCCCTCTTTGCCGGTACTTATAGATATCGTTTTCAATTTAATCAGGCCTCCATTAAATCTCAATTCACCATTCGCAACATTTGTTCCATAATTCAATATCCATTTAATTTGATTCGATCAATTCCTAAGATATTACGAGAAGAGATATACATAAAATCATTTTCAATATATGTACACCCGGATAACTTTAGCGGAGTACTGATTACTTTTATTTTTTCTAATGTTTTTTTATTCCAAAGGGCGATCTCCGAGCAAGGGTATGAAACTGTTGCCAGCATATCCCCACATATCCCTGCACAAACAAACATTTTCTTATGCGTTTTTTTCGCAGAAGACTCGATTTCAAGGTTTTTCATGCTGATTTTGCAAAGTTTTCCATCATGACTTGCGGCATACAACGTTTCTCCATCGATGTACAAGCTGCCGATGTTTTTCTTCCCCAGAACAATATTTTTTCAATGGAGAGCGTAGATTTATCCAATAACAGCAATTTCCCGTCCACAGTTCCGGAAATCAGGTATTGATCATAAGTTTTAATGCTCCACATACTACTTTCGGAAACAATAAACTCTTTTGCCTGATACGACTGTTTGTCAAGGGTAATCATTTTTCCATTCCGAATGCAGCAATAAATGGTATCCTCATCAACCGTCATCCCGCATATATCAGAGCTTAAATCACTGCCTAATTGCCATTTGCCAATCAGCTCATAATTCCTTTGATTCAACACATAAAGAGTGCAAAAATCATAAATATAAATGTGTTCATTATCTGCAGCCAGTTTTCTTGACAATCCTTCTTTCTCAAAAACAGTTCTTTGACAGATAATATCGCGAGAATGTTTATCAATTTTAAGCAAATCTTTCCCGCACATGCAGTCAATACACCGCTCTGTAATATGGAAACCTGTAACAATTCTGCCCAACTCCGCTATGTGTTCCATAATTTCACCTCATAAAATTAAAATTTGCACTACTCCTTCCAATTAAAAATTTCTTAACTTCTTTCAATTAGTTTTTTATATATACGTTCAACCATCCATGGTTCTTTTGGCACTTTCAATGCATCTTCAAAAGACCACCAATGCACTGCAGAATTCTCGTCTTCTTGCACTACTAATTTTTCCTTTTCATCGGCCTCCGCAAAATAGGTTACATTATAATGTACATGTCCTGGCACATAAATTCCTTTTTTGTAATGTCCATTTACTGTCAATGATTCTATGCTGAATATTTGTTTACTTACCAACGCTGCATTTTTTATACCAGTTTCTTCCTGTAACTCGCGTAACGCTACCGCACATAAGTCTTCCTCGCCATCTGCATGTCCGCCGATCCACGACCAAGAATCATAGATTTTATGATATACCATTAATGTTTTTGTATGCTCCTTATTCACTGTCCACATAGATGCTGTAAAATGTGCAAGTTGATTCGTTCTGTCCAAATAATCTGAATGGTTCTTTATAAACCAAAGCATTTGTTTTTTATCCTGTTCTTCTTGTTGATTTCCAGGTATATAATTCTCAATCTCCTGCAATAAACTCATAAAAGCTTTCCTTTCTGACAATTTCTGTTTCTATATTTCTGGTGGTCTTCCACAAGAAATGTGTAAAAGCACCGATCAATCTCTTCCTCTGTGACGCCCCCTGAACAAAAAAGCATTTCTATCATCGTCAAAGCCTCCTGCATGACAAAAAAAGTTCCCGAAACAGCCTCATGCCCTGATGAAGACGTAATCGTAAACACGTTTTTCTTACAAGTCAGTTCCTTTGTGATGAATCCAAAAGGCATTGGGATTCCTTCCCACGAACTTGCACAATGTTTTCCTATTTCCCGATCTGCCCGGATAAAATAAAGGGCGCTTCCTTGCAGCTTGTTCCCTGAAAACCTTTTCATTTCGCAATTTTCTGTTGCTGAAACCAATTTATTATCTGTGGACAAACAAAACTCCTGCTGTACTGCTGCCAGCATATTGCCTTCCTCATCAAATGCATAAAAAATCCCATTATCTTTTGCCCACTCATATACGCTCTCATCCTGCTCTTTCGAAACCTCTCTTATCTCTAACAGGAGCCTCTGCACATCCTTTATTACGTCTACCTGATATGTTCCATCCTCTTCTTTCTGAATAACCACTTCCATACAATGACTATGCCCAGAGAAAAAGGGCTTGGCATCAACGTACATACAAGCCGATATTTCCTGTGGCGTTTCGCCCTGTATATCAATTTCAATTCGAATTTGTCTCAGAATCTTCTCTGTCATTTCAAAGCCATATTTCTGTTCGAACATAGTATTATCCGAAACGGTCTTCTGAATATATTCTTTATGTTCCTCTATCCATTCCAAATATTTGTTCGTCCATTTTGCACACTGTATAATCGCTTTTTCGTTATATCCATATCCCGCATGCTCCTCCCAGCATGTGATCAAAATATCAATTTTATCCTCCCATACAACCGTTGCAGTCTCACACTGATACATTCCCATGTCGATTTGCTCAAAATCATTGGGTTTTATTGTCTGGCATCGCTCTAATAGCATTTCTTTTTGATCTCCCTTTTTCCCAATGCAGACTTATTTCTTCTATTGTATTTTTTCTGGTTATTGAGCTTTGAACCCTTGTAAAAAATGTTGGAATATCCGTTCTCTATCTCTTGCAGTCTCAAAATAGGGCAGATTGTATTTTTGACACTGCTCTTTCATGCAGATACTTTGCTCCACAATATACTCTGCGCCCTCTCGAAGCTCTTCATCCGATTTATAAAAGGTATAATCTTTTTCCGTGTCATATCTCTTTTGAATTGCAAACCGCTCTTCCGGGGTCACGTCAGACGTAATGAAATAGGCAATTTCACAGTTCGCTCCATCAATATATTTCATATAATCCTCCGGCAAAAGCTGATATATATCTAACACCATGCCCGGTTCAAACTCATCATATTCACCACTGTCCAACATTGCCCGGACAAAAGGCGCTATCTTACCGCTAATTAAGCGTAATGTATCCATAGAGGACAATCCGGCATAAGTATTCACACCCGTCTCAGGAAAACACTTCTCAAATCCCGCTATGATCGAATCCATACTAATATGTTGGTACCCATACTGCTTCGCCAGCCGGTGGGATATCGTACTTTTACCGGCTCTTGGAACGCCCGCAATAATCATATTGTTTTTCATTTTATCATCTCTCCAAATACCGTTTTCTATTTCAAATCATAGCTGACTCTCAATCGTTTTCATCATCTCACAAAAACCATTTCTTTCATAAAACCTTATGCCATCAATATTTTGTGGAAAAACTTGTGTTCTGATAAAATCTGCCCCTCTTCTTTTTCCATATTCCTTACTGGCTTTTATGAGAAGTGTCCCAATCCCCTTGTCCCGCTCGCTCTCTAAAACATCTAAATCTTGTATGTAAACTGCGGTCTGAGGTTTTAAGCAAGCGATATTCTTTTGTTTCAATATCATAACATGAGAAAATCCTACGACAGTCCCATCATCATCTGCCACCAGAATATCCTGATCATCCTTATCAAATATTGAGTGAAAAAAATCATCACTCCGATATCCTATTATAAAATGTTCCGGCTGATACTTTACCCCATCGGTTTCCAATTCAAGATACAACCGCCTTAGTTGCTCTATATCCTTCGTATCTGCAACCCTGATCTGCATATCCTTATCCCCCCAGTGCCTAAACATCTTTATATAACAAATAATAGTCCGTTTCAAGATTTCCAAACTGTTCTTTGAACCAGCGCATGGAATCATCCAATGCTTTGTTATAAACAATCGGTGCTAAATGCTCACAAAACAAATCAATCAGCTGCTGTTCCTCAATCATTCCTATTTCTTCTCCGCGAACATCCAGATAAAATGCTTTTATTTCGCTGACGAGCTGCTTCTTTTGCTCATCGCTCAACCGAATTACATCATTAAGATTTCTTCTCATACGTTTCTCCCCCTAAATTTTAGATTGTGATTTCCTTTTCGTTTTCGATAATAACACCGCAACTGGTTATCATAAGAGGCGCATGTCCCACGTCCTTGCACATCTCCTTGATACCATTTTTCCAATATCTTGCTATCAAATCTTTCCTGTCAATGCCCAGTCCTTTCTGCTATTTGAAAATCTGCTGCGAAAATCCAATACCATATCCCGTCTATAGTTCTTTTTATAACGCAGCTACTTTTTGTATGCTTTATAGTGTGGACTCCCGGAATTATTTTCCCAAAAGAACTCTATACCATGATCTCGAATCTGTTGATTTCCCGCTAACCACTGCCCATATACTTCTTCTTCAAACAATTCCATTGCTTTTTTACACGGAAATTCATCACATTCTCCGCAAAAATCAATGTTATGTTTTTTTGTACACTCAAGCAGGAAACACCTTTCGATACTACATCCGTTATGCTCTGTACTGCGACAGCCCGAACAAGGAGCAGAACGATACATGCGAAGCACTTCTTCAAAGTTACTATAACTTTCTACAGCATCAGGAAGGTGCTTTTCGTAAAATTCTTTCATACCCTCCAAATATTTTAGTAATGTTTTAGCCGATTCACAAATTACGCCATGATGATATCCCGAACAAGTATGGCACATTAAAGAACATGGCGCAACGTTTTTCAAAATTTCACTTTTATCCATCTTTTGTCACTCTCCATCAAATTTCAATAAGTTTATCATAATGAGTTACAACATCCATGGTTCTCCTTTTTCGCAACAAAGCCTGTTTCATCCTTTTCAATCGTGATCACAAAAGGAAATTTATTACATTTTATACACATATAAAAATCAGCTTCCGGAAAAATACTTTGTCTGGATTGATCAAAAAAATGTTCGCCGCCATTACTTTTTAAGCCGTTAACTCTCTGTTCAAGATCTAAAAATTCCCTGCCTTCCAAAATACTTTTGATATACTCTGCACACAGTTCATCCTCCGGCGCCAGTCTTACACCGCCGTTGCCCATGCATACAAGAGAAACTGTCTGTGGCTGCCTGGCGATGATGTATTTGGCCACTGCCTTTGCGTTGACCAGACTCCCTGTGATAATCTCACTCGCATGGATGGCATTGACAATTCCCTGCGTTCCCGCACTGGTAGTATGTATAATCGTTTTTCCAACCACGTCCTCCTTCAAAATAGAAGATGGCGAGTTGCCGTAGTCAAATCCGTCACACTTTTTGCCTTGCCGCTCGCCTATAAGGACACTGTCTGGAATCTGGTCTCTTAGAGAAAACGCTTCTTCTATCGTTCCCACAGGGCGTATTTGTTTCACACCCATGTCATATAAATAACATTCCAAGGAAAACGCCCTGAAAACATCAATAATAACAGTCAGTCCCTTCGCCTGTTTTGCCCCCTCAATCAAATGCAAAATATTTACATTGCACATATGCTTATATCCTTTTCATAATTCTGCGTCATCTATCTGTTGTTAACTCAAACTTCTGTTCACCCGTTTTAGCAGGCACTCAAATCAGAATGCTTCTCCAGTCTCGGTATCGCGTTGATCAATTCCTTTGTATAATCTTCCTTCGGGTGGTAAAAGATATCCTCTGTTGCCCCTGACTCCACCATATTTCCATTGTGCATCACGATAATGCGATGACACAGACGTTTCACCAGACTTAAATCATGGGATATGAACAATACTGCCATATTTTTTTCCTGATTCAACCGCTGTAACAGCTTCACAATCTGCAGCTGTATCGTCACATCCAGCGCTGTTGTCGGCTCATCTGCGATCAGAAGCTTCGGCTCACAGATCATCGCCGAGGCGATCATCACACGCTGCCGCATGCCGCCGGAAAGTTCATGTGGATATTTTTTGTATACAAGCTGCGGATTTTCAAGTTCTACATCTTCCAGCGCTTTGATCACGCGCTGATACCGCTCATCTTTTCCCATCTCTGGTCTGTGTATGCGGAGGCTCTCCTCCACCTGCCAGCCGATGCGCTTTACTGGATTTAATGAGGTCATAGGCTCCTGAAATACGATGCCAATGTCATTCCCCTGCATCTGTCTGAGCATCTCTCGGTTCGCATGCAGAAGTTCTTTTCCTTCAAACAGGATTTTCCCCTGCATTTCCAGATCATGACGCCGGAGCAGTCCTGCAATTGCCATCGCTGTCATGGACTTTCCGGAACCGGATTCGCCGACTATGCCAAGGATTTCACCCTGCGCCAGTTCCATGTCCAGATGATTCACAACGCGCTCCGGCACATCATGGTCATGAAATTCTATATTCAGATCCTCTACTTTCAATAATATATTATCCATCTGTAACCTTCGCTTTCATACTTTCTTATTCGTTATATCCATAATCTGCATATATAATCATCACTGCTTTGTTTTTGATTTTCATCAGAAAAGAAAAATCCCAATCTATCTGCATAATCATTTTGATTAAATATCCACTTCATCAAATATATCATCGAATGTAATTTTTATAGTCGGAAAAGGCAAATGACTTACTTCATTATTATTCATAACCGCTTATCTCCGCTTTTTTTAACAATGCTATTATTCATTATAACTCATTATTACACCAGCAAAACTTCAAATTTGTTGTAAACCACACAATTTGCTGTACTCACTATCCATTCCGGACTCTTTCCTAAAATACATCAACATTGCGTGATAAATTTTGTATTGCTTCCTGTTTCTTCATGTCAGTGACTTCGGCGTATATGTCCATCGTTGTTTCAA